>DATBYX010000427.1:0-13196 GCA_036513475.1 Xanthobacteraceae bacterium
GTCTCGAATTCGACGAGGAGCTGGCGAAAAGCGATGATCCCTCGACCCGAGCCGAGCTCCTTCTTCTGTCGCCTTCATTCCTGGTGCCCTGCCTCACCCATGATGGCGTCAAGGTCTGGGACACGCTCGCCATCGCCGAATATCTCAACGAGTGGAATCCGGATGCCAAGCTCTTGCCGGCCGAACGCGGACCACGCGCTCGCTGTCGCGCTGTCTGCGGCGAAATGCATTCCGGTTTCAGCAACTTGCGCTCAGCCCTGCCGATGAATCTCAAGGCGCATTATCCCGGCTTCAAGGTGTGGGCCGGCGCACAGGCCGATATCGAGCGCATTACGACGATCTGGCGCGAATGCCTGGCGACCTCGACGGGCCCATATCTGTTCGGGGCGCAGCCCTGCATGGCGGACGCGATGTACGCGCCGGTAGTGACGCGCTTCCTCACCTACGATGTGAAGCTCGACAGCCCGGCCGCAGCCTATTGTGAAGCCATTATGGCGCTGCCCCATATGAAAGAATGGATCACCGCTGCGAAGACGGAGCCCGACGACCTGGAGGAGCTCGATGTCGAGTTCTGAGGCAGTCGCGGGTACGGTCGCGAAGCCTTGTTGATCTCGACGATGTAGGCCTTTATGCAACCAACGGCTGACCGCCCGCCGAAACTGTTATGATGGCAAAAAACGGAGGTGCCCATGCGGTTCATCGCCATCGGAAGCGAATTCGCCGCGGTGGTCGAAGGCATCGATCTGTGCGCACCGCTCGATTCGGCCCGGGTGGAGGCGATCCATGCCGGCATGGACCGGCATGCGGTGCTGGTGTTCCACGATCAGCCATTGACCGACGAGCAGCAGATCGCATTTACCAGAAGCCTCGGCAAGATCGAGCTGAACACGGCCAACAACGTAACGAGGCTCGACCAGCGCCGGCTCAGCGTCGAGATGAGTGACATCTCGAATCTCGATCAGCACAGCAACTTGCTGGCGCGGGATGATCGCCGGCGCGCGTTCAATCTCGGAAATAGGCTGTGGCATTCGGACTCTTCGTTCAAGGCGGTATCGGCGAAATACTCGCTGTTGTCCGCCCGCATCATTCCCTCCGCTGGCGGCAACACCGAGTTTGCCGATATGCGCGCGGCCTACGATGCGCTCGACCCCGAGACCAAGGCCGAGATCGAAGATCTGATCACCGAGCACTCGCTGCTGTTCTCTCGCAGCCAGCTCGGTTTCACGGATTTCACCGCGGAGGAGCGGGTGAAATTCGCTCCCGTGCGCCACCGCCTCGTGCGGACTAACCAAAGGACCGGCCGCAAGTCTCTGTTCTTGTCATCCCACATCGGCGGCATTGTCGGCTGGCCGGTGCCGGAAGCAATGGCTTTCGCGCGCGATCTTGCCGAGCACGCGACGCAGCGACAGTTCGTGTACGCCCACACGTGGCGGCAACATGATCTCGTGATGTGGGACACCGCCAGACCATGCATCGGGTCCGGCGCTATAAGGAGACGAGCGAGGTGCGCGACATGCGCCGCACCACGCTCGAAGGCGATGGACCGACGACCCTGCAGCTGGCGATCGCTTAGAGACGTAGGTCAACTCCGGCGGTAGCCCACCGGCGACCAACCCGGGCGCGACGTCGTAGGCGACCGCCTCCTCCGGCTGAGGTCGCTCGGTCGCTGGACAGTCACAATCGTGGCCATCTTGTCGTCGTGCAGCCCATGGGTTCGGCGACGAGCACGTGGACGCAGATTTCATTCTATGCTGCTAAACTGGTTTTTGCCCATGAGCGAAGCCGAGTCGCGCAAGATCATCCATATCGATATGGACGCCTTCTACGCGTCGGTCGAGCAACGCGATAATCCGGCCTTGCAGGGCCGGCCCGTTGCGGTCGGCCATGCGGGAAAGCGCGGGGTTGTTGCCGCGGCGAGCTACGAAGCGCGAGCCTTCGGCGTGCGCTCAGCGATGCCGTCGGGCACGGCGCTGCGCAAATGCCCGGACTTGGTGTTCGTGCCGCCAAGGTTCGAGGTTTATCGAGCCGTATCGCGTCAGATTCATTCGATCTTCGCCGACTACACGTCACTCATCGAGCCGCTTTCCCTTGACGAAGCCTATCTCGATGTGACCGAAAATCTTCGCGCCATTCCCACCGCGTCCAGGACGGCGGCGGAGATCCGCGCCCACATCTTCGTCAAGACCGCTCTAACTGCGTCGGCCGGGATCTCCTACAACAAATTCCTCGCCAAGCTGGCCTCCGACCGTTGCAAGCCCAACGGCCAATTCGTCGTTACCCCGGCGATGGGGGCTGCGTTCGTCGCCGCGTTGCCAGTCGGCAAATTCCATGGCGTGGGGCCGGTCACTGCCGACAAGATGAACCGGCTCGGCATCTTCACCGGTGCTGATCTGAGGCGACAATCGTTGGCCTTCTTGCAGCAACACTTCGGTAAGTCGGGTCCTTGGTTTCACGCCATCTCCAATGGTGAGGACCACCGTCCGGTCGTGCCGAACCGCCCACGCAAGTCCTCGGGATCGGAAACGACCTTCTCCAACGACCTCACGCATCCGGCCGAGATCGAGGCTGGCGTGCAGGCGATGGCGGATGAGGTCTGGGCCTGGTGCGAGAAGGCGCAGGCCTTCGGGCGGACCGTAACGGTGAAGATCAAATACGGCGATTTCCGCCAGACCACGCGCAGCCGAACGCTGCCTGCAATCGTGACCTCTCAGGAAACCTTGCGCAACATCAGCCTCAGCCTTGTGCGCACGGTGCTTCCCCCGGCAAAAGGTATCCGGCTGGTCGGCGTGACGCTTTCGCACTTTGAGAGGGCCGACAGAATCGCCTCCCGGCAACTCGACCTGGGTTTCGGAATACATGCCCCGGCTGACGACTGATCCGGCCCTGGCACGACCTCATCCTGAAGGAGGCGCACCGATCTCGGGTTTATCCGAGATCGGCACATCAAGTACGCAAGTCGGCTACAGCCGACTTGCGGTGCGCCGTCTCGAAGGATGGGCGCTGGCTCGGTCTCGCTTGTGGCCCTCCTTCGAGATGCCCGCAGCGCAGTCAAGCTTGCGCAGACTGCGTAAACTCGTCTGCGCGTGCGCGCTCCTCACAAGGACGAGGTTGATTGATGCCTGGATATGATTCGAACCTCGGAAACGCAGTACTAGAGGCCCCTGCGTCGCCGCTTCTTGGCGGCTTTGCGCGCGGCGTAACGTGCGTCTCGCGCCGCCTTCTGCTCGACCTTGAGCGCCTCTTCCGTGACCGCTTGCTCCGCAGCCTGCCGCGCGCGCTCCCCGGCAGCAAGGCGCTCCGCCTCGGCCGCCGCCGCCGCTTCCAACTCACTTTGCCTGGCGCGCTCGCGTTCCTGTTCCTGCCGAAGCGCCTCGCGCTTTGCCTCGCGCTCCGCCCGTGCAGCGGCTATGAGCTCACGCTGCCGGCGTTTTTCGATGGCCGCTGGACTGTCCGGGTCGAGCGCTCGCTTGAACTTTTCCAGAATGGCGGTTTTTGCTTCTGAGGCGCGGCTCAGGCGCTCTCGAAAATCTGTATCGTCTTGGCTGCTCATGGACGACGTGTGTTGCTCCATGTTGCGCGGATGTTCCGCAGAACCTCCGCCAGGGTTTGCAGTGGGCCTGCGGTACTTTGGTGCCGTCAGCGCTGAATGCCGAGGCTCCAGGCTCCAGGCGCGGCTGGCGGCCCGGAATGCCGGATATATAGCGGCAGGCCGCGGTGATGGGTAGCGCCGCCCGGGCAAAAAGAGTGACGTGCGGTGGCGCTGTCTCAGCGCGTAGGGTGCGCAAAACCTGTTCCCGGCTCCGACCCGGGATCGCGCTCACGAACGCGGCCACATGCCTCGCGCAATCCCGCGATTTTGCCCACGCGGTCAGCCGTGAGGATCGCGCCCCCGTGGGCACGGCGCGAAAGATCTTGTGAGGCGCGGAGATATTGGAGGGGGGCGCCTTTGCCCACCCTAGGGTGCCGGAGCGGTTTTGCGTGTGCGCAGCCTCAGGCTGAGCGCATCAGCTGGGCCTCGGCGCGGGCATCGTCCTGCTCGCGCTCGCGCATCTGGTCGCGCTCGTCGAGAAGCTCGACCTTCTTCATGTCATCGAATGCTTCCGCCAGCGCGCCTTTCGCCTCCTCCAGCTGGAGCTTGAGATCGGCAGCCGAGCGCTTGAGATTCTCCCGACGCCCCATGGCCGCCTTGGCGTAAGTGGGATAGGCGAAATGGTTGGGGTCGTGAATGCCGGCGCGGTCCTGCTCGGTTTTGATCTCGCGGTCGAGTTCGGCTGCGATGCGCTCGAACTCTGCGATCATCATCTCGATCTGTGCCACCCTCCGGCGCCTCTCATCGACCTGAAACCTCTTGAGGCGGATGAGCGTCTCACGTGATTTCATCGACTCGTACTCCCCCGAAGCCCCACCGCAACGCACGATGAGCGTCTGCCCCCCCTAAACGGCCGGCAGTCGCACAGTGTGTGACGACAATCTTAGTTTTCAGTTTCCGCGCGAACGACGGATTCACCCGCGCCCGGGGTAATTTCTTAACCTCGTGTTTACCCGCGTCGTTAATCATTGCGTCATCGTTGGGGACGCACTGGGGGACCTGTCGCCCCGGAAGGGAACGACGGGGGCATTGTTGCTCGTTTCGTGTCTTTGCTCTTGATGTCGGAACTCAGATGCCGCTTGGCAAAAAAACTCGTTCCGTGCAGTATCTTGGAGCGATTCGCGAAGGAGCCGCTCCTCTCCCTGCACGCCTTGGAATCGGGTTTGTTGACCACGCGTTGCTGAAACGACTCGGTTTGTCCCAAAGCGTTTTTGAGGGCCGCCGCTGCGGCGTGCCGACCTGAGCCCAGCGCGGCGAGGAAGGGGACTGGCATGCGCGTTTTGCTGATCGAGGATGACAGCGCCACAGCTCAATCCATCGAGCTGATGCTGAAATCCGAAAGCTTCAACGTCTACACCACCGATCTCGGCGAAGAAGGCGTCGACCTCGGCAAGCTCTACGATTACGACATCATCCTGCTCGATCTGAATCTCCCAGACATGTCCGGGTACGAGGTTCTGCGCTCCTTGCGGGTGTCGAAGGTGAAAACCCCGATATTGATCCTTACCGGCCTCGGCGGCATCGAGGACAAGGTGAGAGGGCTCGGCTTCGGCGCCGACGACTACATGACCAAGCCCTTTCACAAGGACGAGCTGGTCGCGCGCATCCACGCGATCGTGCGGCGATCGAAGGGGCATGCCCAGTCGGTCATCCAGACCGGCGACCTTGTCGTGAACCTCGACACCAAGACGGTGGAGGTCAACGGCGCGCGCGTGCACCTGACCGGAAAGGAGTACCAGATGCTGGAGCTCCTGAGCCTGCGCAAGGGCACGACCCTGACCAAGGAGATGTTCCTCAACCATCTCTACGGCGGCATGGACGAGCCCGAGCTCAAGATCATCGATGTCTTCATCTGCAAGCTGCGCAAGAAGCTGGCCAACGCATCGAGCGGCAAGAACTACATCGAGACGGTGTGGGGCCGCGGCTACGTGCTGCGCGAGCCGACCGAGGACGAGGCGAAGATCCCGGCCTGAGGCCTTGCTACCTCCTAGTCTTCTCTGCCGTTCGTAGGGGCGAGGCGTCGCCTCGCTCCTTTTAGCATTGGCGGATGGCGGGCGACCCAATGGGTCGCCCCTACGAAACGCGTCGCTCCGTTCGTAGGGGCGAGGCATCGCCTCGCCCTGTCTCCTCATCGAGGTTGTTGCGGGCGAGGCAATGCCTCGCCCCTACGGATCACCCTCGCGCATCCTTGACTCCGGCAACCCACGTCCATAGGTTCCGCGCGCTCTCACTAAGAGCTGGTGCAATTATACCGCCTGCCAGTGCTTGAACCTGGAGGCCAACGCCCGACAGCGCGATGCGCCCTCGGGCGCCTCATGTGTTTGTGAAACCCAGATGCAGGCGTCAGCAGGTAGCGCGCCCGCGGAAACCGCCACATGTTCGATTCCCTTTCCGAACGCCTCGGCACCATACTAGACCGCCTGACCCGACGCGGCGCGCTGAGCGAGGCCGACGTCGATGCGGCGCTGCGCGAAGTCCGACGCGCGCTGCTCGAGGCCGACGTCGCGCTCGACGTGGTGCGCGCCTTCATCGATCGGGTGAAGACGCACGCGGTCGGGGTCGACGTGATCAAATCGGTCACGCCGGGTCAGATGGTCGTCAAGATCGTGCATGATCAGCTCATCGAGACGCTGGGCGCGCAGAGCGAGCCCGTCGATCTCAACGCGCCTGCGCCAATCCCCATCATGCTGGTCGGCCTGCAGGGCTCGGGCAAGACCACGACGGCTGCCAAGCTCGCCAAGCGGCTTTCCGAGCAGGCGCGCCGCAAGGTGCTGATGGCCTCACTCGACGTGCGCCGTCCCGCCGCCATGGAGCAGCTCGCCGTGCTCGGCCGCCAGGTCGGCATCGATACGCTTCCTGTCGTCGCGGGACAGCAGCCGCCGCAGATCGCGCAACGCGCGCTGCAGGCCGGCCGGCTCGGCGGCTATGATGTCGTCATTCTCGATACCGCCGGTCGCACCACGCTGGACGAGGCGATGATGGCGGAAGCGGCGGAAGTCAAACGCGCCGCAAATCCGCATGAGGTGCTGCTCGTCGCCGACGCGCTCACCGGCCAGGACGCGGTCACCCTCGCGCGCTCGTTCAACGAGCGGGTCGGCCTCACCGGGATCGTGCTCACGCGCATCGACGGCGACGGCCGCGGCGGTGCTGCCCTCTCCATGCGCGCGGTCACCGGCAAGCCCATCAAGCTCATGGGTACCGGCGAGCAGATTGACGCGATCGAGGACTTCCATCCCGCGCGCATTGCCGATCGCATTCTCGGGATGGGCGACATCGTCACCCTGGTCGAGAAGGCGGCAGCCACCATCGACGCGGAGAAGGCCGCCCGGGCGGCCGAGCGCATGCGCAAGGGCGCCTTCGACCTCTCCGATTTGCGCGAGCAGCTCGTGTCCATGCAGGACATGGGCGGGGTAACCGGGCTCATGGGAATGCTGCCCGGCATCGCCAAGATGAAGAATCAGCTTGCGGCCGCCAATCTCGACGAGGGCGTGCTCAAACGTCAAGTCGCCATCATCGATTCCATGACGCCGAAGGAGCGCAGGAATCCCGACGTCCTCAAGGCCAGCCGCAAGAAGCGCATCGCCGCAGGCTCAGGAACGAAGGTCGAGGAAATCAACCGCATGCTCAAGATGCACCGCAGCATGGGCGACTTCATGAAGGCCATGGGCGCGGGCAAGAAGCGAGGACCGATGGCGGGGCTCGCGAGCATGCTGGGCCTCGGCGGTGGAATGCCGAGCCCCGAAGAGATGCAAAAGCTCGCGGAAAAGATGCCGGGGGGCATATCAGGATTGCCCGGAGGTGGCCTCCCGCCTGGCATACCGGGGGCGGTTCTGAAATTCCCCGGGACCGGTCCGCTCCTCCCGGGCCTTGGCGGAAAACCCACAGGCCTCCCCGGATTCGGAAAGAAGAAATGAGAACCACAGTCGCTGCCGCTCGACTGATCCTAACTCATCAGAATTGGCTCTGAAGCGACACCCGCAAAGGAATCAAAAATGTCTCTGAAAATTCGCCTCGCTCGCGCCGGCACCAAGAAGCGCCCCGTCTACCATATCGTGGTCGCTGACAGCCGCTCCCCCCGTGACGGCCGTTTCATCGAACGGCTGGGCCATTTCAACCCGCTCTTGCCGAAGGAAAAAACCGAGCGTCTCAAGCTCGATGTGGAGAA
Source organism: Xanthobacteraceae bacterium (assembly GCA_036513475.1). Lineage (GTDB taxonomy): Bacteria > Pseudomonadota > Alphaproteobacteria > Rhizobiales > Xanthobacteraceae > VAZQ01. The sequence continues at coordinate 7,755 of DATBYX010000427.1, forward strand.
GGTGAAGGCGTGGCTGGCAAAGGGAGCGCTGCCTACCGATCGCGTGCTGCGCTTTCTGGACGAGGGGGGCGTAATGAAACGCGAGCCGCGTAACAATCCGGTCAGGGCCGTTCCGCGCAAGGAGCGAAAAGCGCGTGCGGAGGAGGCGGCCAAGGCCGCAGCCGCCGCCAAGGCCGCAGCCGCCGCCAAGGCCGCAGCCGCGCCCGCGAGCTAATGCTTGGCTGCGGGTCGCATCTGTGTGGCCGAGATCGGGGGCGCCCACGGCCTCAGCGGCGAGGTGAAACTCAAATCCTTCACGGCCGATCCCATGGCGCTGAAGGACTATTCCCCGCTCGAAAGCGAGGACGGAAAAACACGTTTCGCGATCGAGGCGCTGCGCCCGGGTAAGAGTCATCTTATCGCGCGGGTGTGCGGCATTCTCGACCGCAGCGCTGCCGAGCGGCTGGCAGGGGTGAAGCTGTTTGTGCCGCGCGCGTGCCTCCCGCCGGTTGCGGTGGATGAGTTCTATCACGCCGACCTGATCGGGCTGCGCGCAATCACGGCCGAGGGGGCGGACATCGGCACGGTGATGGCGGTGCATGACTTTGGTGCCGGCGACATTCTGGAACTGCGCCTCGCGCAAAGCGACGCGACCATGATGCTGCCGTTCACCGCAACCTGGGTGCCCGAGGTCGATCTTGCCCACGGCCGCATCATGGTCGTGCCGCCAGAGGAAATTTGATGTGGCGCGCGACCGTTCTCACCATCTTTCCCGACATGTTTCCCGGGCCCCTCGGCGCGAGCCTCGCTGGCAAGGCGCTCGCCGCGGGCACGTGGTCGCTCGAGACAATCGACATCCGCACCTATGCAACCGACCGGCATCGTTCGGTCGACGATACGCCTGCGGGCGGCGGGCCCGGCATGGTCATGCGCGCGGACGTGCTTGCGCGCGCCATCGACGGGACACTCCCTTCCGGCGACGCGCGGCCTCGCCTCCTGATGAGCGCTCGCGGCGCTCCGCTGACGCAGCGCCGGGTCGAAGCGCTGGCTGGGGGGCCCGGATCGCTGATCGTGTGCGGGCGTTTCGAAGGCGTCGATGAGCGCGTGATCGAGGCGCGCGGGCTCGAGGAGATCTCCGTCGGCGACTACGTGCTCTCCGGCGGAGAGATCGCGGCGTTCGCGCTCCTGGATGCGTGCGTGCGGCTCCTGCCCGGAGTGATGGGCAAAGAGACCTCGGCGGTTGAGGAGAGCTTCATCCAGGGCCTCCTGGAATATCCGCAATATACCCGACCCCAGGTGTGGGAGGGCCGCCCCATTCCGGAAGTGCTCACCGGCGGCGACCACGCCCGGATCGCGCGGTGGCGGCGCAGCGAAGCGGAGCGCATTACCCGCGAGCGGCGCCCGGATTTATGGACCGCCCACCTCACCGCCAAAACGCGGACTTGACCCGCGCGATGCAGCCATGATGTCTGGAACGTGACAAATCCCGCAGCTTGTCGTAGAAGCTCGCGCGCCCCATTCAGCCAAAAAACATGTGCGCGTCCGGGTGCTTTCTTTCCCGATTGGCGCTGCCGATGGAGTAGTCCCATGAACCTCATTCAACAGCTCGAAAAGGAGCAAGTGGCGAAACTTTCGGCCGGAAAGGACATTCCGGAATTCGGGCCGGGCGATACCGTTGTGGTCAACTACAAGGTGGTCGAAGGCGAGCGCGCGCGCATCCAGGCTTACGAGGGCGTGTGCATCGGACGCTCCGGCTCCGGGCTCAACGAGAATTTCACGGTGCGCAAGATCTCCTACGGCGAGGGGGTGGAGCGCGTTTTCCCGCTCTACTCGCCAATGATCGATTCCATCAAGATCGTGCGGCGCGGCAAGGTGCGGCGCGCCAAACTCTATTATCTGCGCGGACGGCGCGGCAAGGCGGCGCGCATTTCCGAGCGCCAGGAGCATCGGCCGGTCGAGCAGGAAGCCAAAACCGCGGGGGCCATGAACAAGGCGGCCGAGTAGACATGCCGCGCACTCTTTACGACAAGATCTGGGAAGATCACCTGGTCGATGAGCAGCCCGACGGCACCTGCCTCATCTACATCGACCGCCATCTCGTGCATGAGGTCACGAGCCCGCAAGCGTTCGAAGGGCTGCGGCTCTCCGGCCGCAAGGTCCACGCGCCGGAGAAGACGCTCTGCGTGGTGGATCACAACGTGCCCACCACCGACCGCAAACTGCCCAACCCGGATCCGGAGAGCGCGGCGCAGATCGCGTATCTCGCAGAAAATGCCAAGCTGTTCGGGCTCGACTATTTCGACGAGCTCGATAAGCGGCAAGGCATCGTCCACATCATCGGTCCGGAGCAGGGGTTCACGCTTCCCGGCACGACGCTCGTTTGCGGTGACAGCCATACCGCTACCCATGGCGCGTTCGGCGCGCTCGCCTACGGCATCGGGACCTCCGAGGTCGAGCACGTGCTCGCGACCCAGACCCTGATCCAGACGAAGTCGAAGAACATGCGGGCTGTGGTCGACGGCACGCTGGCGCAGGGGGTGACCGCCAAGGACATCATCCTTGCGATCATCGGGGAGATCGGTACCGCCGGCGGCACCGGCTATGCGCTGGAATATGCGGGCGAGGCGATCCGGTCGCTTTCCATGGAAGGCCGCATGACGGTTTGCAACATGTCGGTGGAGGCGGGCGCCAAGGCAGGCTTCATCGCCCCCGATCAGAAGGCGTTCGATTACCTCAAGGACCGCCCGCGCTCACCCAAGGGCAAGCTCTGGCACGAGGCCGTGCGCTATTGGGAGACGTTGCGGTCGGACGAGGGCGCGCATTTCGATCGCGAGATCAGGTTGGACGCCGGCAAGCTTCCGCCGCTCGTGACGTGGGGGACCAACCCCGAGCAGGTCATTGCAGTGAGCGGGACGGTGCCGCGGCCGCAGGACATCGCGGATGAGAACAAGCGCCGCGCGGCGGAAACCTCGCTAGCCTATATGGGCCTCAAGGGGGGCGAGAAGATCACGGATATTCGGCTTGACCGCGTGTTCATCGGCTCGTGCACCAATGCGCGGATCGAGGATCTGCGTGCGGTCGCGCGGATTGCCGAGGGCAAGCACGTCAACGCCAACGTCAAAGCGATGGTGGTGCCGGGCTCGGGGCTGGTGAAAGAGCAGGCCGAGGCGGAGGGTATCGACAAGGTGCTGCTGAAGGCCGGGTTTGAATGGCGCGAGCCCGGCTGCTCCATGTGCCTTGCCATGAATCCCGACAAGCTCGCCCCGGGCGAGCGCTGCGCCTCGACCTCGAACCGGAATTTCGAGGGCCGCCAAGGCTACAAGGGTCGCACCCACCTGGTCTCGCCGCCGATGGCCGCCGCGGCGGCGATCGCCGGCCATTTCGTCGACGTCCGGGAGTGGCGGTAAATCGGCGGTTTTGTAAAATCTGCGGGAAAATCAAATAGCTGCACGAAAAATACTGTTTTTGGCGATTATGCCGAACTTGACTCCGGGATAATCGCCCTGTTTTTTTACGACGCGGCCTGATCCACTGTGCGGTATTATGATACCCCCGGCACCCACCAGCAGCGCATGCGCGGCACGATGACGGTGCCGCTGGGGCGAGCTTCCTGCGCCAACCATGACGTGCATTGCCGCACGTGCCCCGGCCCCGGATACTCGTACGGGTAGGGCTTGGGATAGGGCGTCGAGTAAGGGCTGTAGGGGTAAGCGGGCGTGACGCGGATGCGCGGGCGCGGCCGCACCGGCCGGTACTGCACCCGGGTGGCACGCACATCAGGAGACGCACCGGCGCTTTGCTCGCCCGCGGGCTGCGGCGCGAGGAGGCCAATCATGACCCCCGCGAGCGCAAGCGGCAGCAATGGCGTGCGGATCATGAGCGGCAGCCCCGTGGTCGGAGTACGCTTGCCCATCGCCGCGACGACGTCAACTGCTTGGCCGCTCTTGTGCTTGGCCGCCCTTGCATCCTCGCCTAGAAACGCCGGCATGGCCGGCCCCGATCTCTCCGATCCGCTCGCGTGGCGCTCCGTCGCGGCGCCGACGCTCGATGTCATCGAGGTGATCGCGGATGCGGCTTATCGCCGGCTGCCACAGACATTTCGCACGCTCTGCGACGGCCTCGTGATCCGTGTCGAGGACTTCCCCACGGACGAGGTGCTGGATCAGATGGGCGTGCAGACCGAGTTCGATCTCCTCGGCCTGTTCCAGGGCATCGGCCTCCCGTTTCGTTCCGAGAGCGCGCCGAGCCACATGCCCAATATGATCTGGCTCTACCGCCGCCCCATCCTCGACTATTGGGCCGAGCACGAGGAAACCTTGGGCGCCATCATCACCCACGTGCTGGTGCACGAGATCGGGCATCATTTCGGCCTTTCCGACGACGACATGATGCAAATCGAGGCGAGTTCCGCTTGACGTCGGCGGCCGAGTGATGCTCTAGCCCCGCTGCGTCCTACGCCCGCACCGCGCTGAGCGAGCGTAGGGGCGGGTTTCAAACCCGCCCCTACAAATACGAAGCTTCAGGAGTAAAATAAGGAACGAAGCCGTGGAAAAATTCACCAGACTCAATGGTGTGGCTGCGCCGTTGCGCATGATCAACGTCGATACCGACATGATCATTCCCAAGCAGTACCTCAAAACCATCAAGCGCACGGGGCTCGCCGCGGGACTGTTCGCGGAGAAGCGCTATCGCGATGACGGCAGCGAAAACCCCGATTTCGTCCTCAACAAGCCCGCCTACCGCAAGGCCAGGATTCTCGTGGCCGACGATAATTTCGGCTGCGGCTCCTCGCGCGAGCATGCGCCTTGGGCGCTGATGGACTTCGGCATCCGCTGCGTCATCTCCACTTCCTTCGGCGACATTTTCTACAACAATTGCTGCAAGAACGGTGTGCTCCCGATCAAGGTGTCGCCGGAGGATCTGGAGAAGCTGTTCGACGACGCCGAACGCGGCGCCAATGCGACGCTCTCCATCGACCTGGAAAAGCAGGAGATCAGAGGGCCGGACGGCGGCGTGGTGAGATTCGACATCGATGCCCACCGCAAGCATTGCCTGCTCAACGGCCTCGACGACATCGGGCTCACCCTGGTCAAAGGGGACAAGATCACCCGGTTCGAGGAGAAGTCGAAAGCCGCGCGGGCCTGGGTGTGACGGCGGGAACGGACAGCCGCGCGACCGATGCGTAGGGGCGAGGCACTGCCTCGCCCTCTTTACACATGCGGTGCTGCGGACAGCAGGGGCGACGCATTCGTCGCCCCTGCGAAGGCGGCTTATGCCGCCTCGACGTGCGCGACATTATAGAGGCAGGGCTCGGCTTCGCGGATCAACTCGCCGAAGCGGGGCCATTTCTTGCGGAACTCGGGTGAGTGATGCGCCGCGGCGAGCTGCTCGCGGTTCTTCCATTGCGCATAGTTGACGACATGGGTGCCGTCCTCGCTGCGGTGCAGGCTCACCGACACGAAC
>DATBYX010000428.1:0-6724 GCA_036513475.1 Xanthobacteraceae bacterium
CCGGCTCCCCCCGACCAAGTCGGGGGTCGCCGACCTCCCCCTTTCGGGGGGAGGTATTGCGGAGTCTGCTGCACCGCTGAGTCCATTATCGCCCGTATCAATCCAGATAGAATTTTTCGAGCTGGCGGTGGTCGGCCGAAATCCAGCGCACGGTACCGGTAATCGAGCGCATAACCACCGTCTCGGTGGTGATCACCTCCTTGCCCACCCGCACGCCCTTGAGCAGCGCCCCATCGGTCACACCGGTTGCGGAAAACAGGCAATCGCCTTTGACCATGTCCCTGATCTCGTACTTCTTGCGCGGATCCTCGATGCCCATTTTGGCAGCGCGCGCGCGCTTCTCTTGCGTATCGAGCACCAGCCGGCACTGCATTTGACCGCCGATGCAGCGCAGTGCCGCTGCCGCGAGCACACCTTCGGGTGCTCCCCCCACCCCCATGTAGATGTCGATCCCGGTGTTGGCGGCATCGGCGGTGTGAATGACCCCGGCCACATCGCCGTCGGTGATCAGTCGCACCGCCGCGCCGGCTTTGCGCACGCTGGCGATGAGCTCGGCATGGCGAGGGCGATCGAGAATGAGGGCGGTGATGGCTTCCGGCTGCACGCCTTTGGCCGACGCAAGCTTGCGGATGTTCTCACCGGCCGGCGCGTCGAGATCGACCACGCCCGCAGGGTAGCCGGGGCCGATGGCGATCTTTTCCATGTAGACGTCCGGGGCATTGAGCAGCGTGCCTCCCTCTGCCATGGCCATTGTGGCAATCGCGCCCGGCATGCTCTTGGCGCAGAGCGTAGTGCCTTCGAGCGGATCAACGGCGATATCGACCTTGGGCCCGTGCTTGTTGCCCACCGTCTCGCCGATGAACAGCATGGGCGCCTCGTCGCGCTCGCCCTCCCCGATCACGACGGTGCCGTCGATGGGAAGCTTGTTGAGCTCACGGCGCATCGCATCGACCGCCGCCTGATCGGCAGCCTTTTCGTTGCCGCGGCCGCTCCAGCGCGCCGCCGAAACGGCCGCGCGCTCGGTAACGCGCACGATCTCGAGCGAGAGAACCCGTTCGAGCGCGAGCTCCGGCTGTACCGTAATTGACGAGACCGCCCCGCGACCCTGCGTGCTCATGTCCCCTCCTGCGCGTCGGAGCGCGGAATCCATAAACACAGGGCCTGAAATTTCGACACGGCGCATCCACCAAAGCCGCCTGGGATTATGGATTCCGGGCTCGCTGCGTAGAGGCGGGTTTGAAACCCGCCCCTACATGCAGCGCCCCGGAATGACGGCGAGACAAGTTGTGAATTGTCGATCATGCGCTTCCCTTGTGGAACCGAATCTGCGGCCGCGCAGCAAAACTGTATCAGTTTTTCTCGATCCGGATCACCTGCGGCTTCCCCGAGATCACGCGGTCGCGTCCGACCGCCGCCAGCGCCCTGCGTACCGCGTCCTCGCTCGTCGCGTAGGTGATCAGAATGACCGGGACCGGCACTCCCGAGCGCCCCGGAGCTTCGCCGCCATGGGGCAAAGCCCCGGGATGGCGCTGCACGATCGATTCCAGCGAGATGCTCTGCTGCGCCAGGCGCCGCGCGATGGTGGCGGCGGTGCCCGGTTTGTCGACTGCAAGCAGTCGGATGTAGTAGCCGCCCTCGTGCCGCTGCATGGGCGCCTTCTTGCTTGCAAAGAGCCGTGCCGAAGGCCGGCCGAACGGGGGCGTGCGCACCCCGCGCGCGATGTCGCCGATGTCGGCGACCACAGCGGACGCGGTCGCAGCTCCTCCCGCACCGGGGCCGACGAGCGTAATGGGCGAGATGCCGTCAGCGTCTATGCTGACCGCGTTGGTCACACCCATGACCTGCGCGATCGCAGTATCCTTGCGCACCATGGTCGGGTGCACGCGCTGCTCGATGCCGTTCTCCGTCTTGACGGCGACGCCTAGGAGCTTGACGCGATAGCCGAGCTCGTCGGCCCAGGCGAGGTCCTCTGGCGCGATCGAGGAAATGCCTTCCACATACACCGCGCCCTCGTCGGCCTTGGTGCCGAACGCGAGGCTTGCAAGGATCGCGAGCTTTTGCGCGGTGTCATGCCCTTCCACGTCGAAGGTCGGATCGGCTTCGGCATAACCGAGCCGCTGCGCTTCGCGCAGACACTCGGCAAAACCCATTTTCTCCTGCTCCATGCGGGTGAGAATGTAATTGCAGGTGCCGTTGAGGATGCCGTAGATGCGTTCCAGCGAGTTGCCGGCGAGCCCTTCGCGGATGGTCTTCACGATGGGAATTGCGCCACCGACTGCCGCTTCAAAATTGAGCGCGACGTGCTGTTTTTCCGCCACGCCGGCGAGCCGCACGCCATGGCGTGCAAGCAGCGCCTTGTTGGCCGTGACGACCGACTTGCCGGCAGCCAGCGCCGAGGTCACCGCGGCTTTGGCCGGATCGCCTTCCCCGCCGATCAGCTCGACGAAGACGTCTATTTCCCCGTCGGTGGCGAGCGCTATGGGATCGGCAACCCACCGCAAGCGCTTGACCTCCGCATCTCTGCGCTTGCCGCGGGAACGCGCGGACACCGCGACCACCTCGATTCCTCGCCCGCACCGGGCGGCGAGCGCTTCGCGCTGGCGCTCGAGCAGCCGCACGACCTGCGCGCCCACCGTGCCCAAGCCGGCAATACCGATCTTCAGCGGGGCAACCATCTGGATCTCAAATCCGCCGACATGGCTGGCCTGAGCGGAGCAGCAAGCTCCCTAATACCTCCCCCTGAAATGGGGAGGTATGGAGTCTCTGCCCTGCGAACGAGCCATGTGCGATGGCCCAGTCTTCGGGAGAGGGTTTGAGCTGGATCCTGCAATTCAGCGTTCAAGTCGCTGTGCCACCGGTTTAGCGGCGCTGAGCGAGGGGAAGAACGTTGTGCAACTTTTGCGGACCGGTTTCAAGAAACCGGCGAATATTGCGGGCCGCTTGCCGAATGCGCTGCTCGTTCTCGACGAGCGCGATGCGCAGGTAGCCTTCTCCATGTTCTCCAAACGCCACCCCGGGGGAGACCGCAACCTCTGCCTTCTCGACCAGGAGCGTAGAGAACTCCACGCTACCGAGGCTCCGGAACGCTTCGGGGATTGGCGCCCAAGCGAACATGGAGGCGCGCGGAGGCGGAATCTCCCAGCCGGCTCGGCCGAAGGATTCAACCAGGACGTCGCGGCGCCGCTTGTAGGTCTCCCGCATCTCGCGGATGCAGTCGTCCGGCCCGTTGAGAGCCGCGGTGGCCGCCACCTGGATAGGCGTGAAGGCACCATAGTCGAGATAGGATTTCACCCGACCGAGCGCGGCGATGATGCGCTCGTTGCCAACGGCGAAACCCATGCGCCAGCCGGGCATGGAATAGGTTTTCGACAGTGATGTGAACTCGACCGCCACGTCCATCGCCCCCGGAACCTGCAGCACCGAGGGCGGCGGATTGTTGTCGAAATACACCTCGGCATAGGCGAGATCTGAAAGCACGAGCACGCCGTGCTTCTTCGCGAACGGGATCAGGTCCTTGTAGAAGTCGAGATCGGCCACATAGGCGGTGGGATTCGAGGGATAGCACACGATCACTGCGATGGGCTTGGGGATCGAGTGGATGATGGCGCGCTCCAGGCTCACGAAGAAAGCCGGCGTCGGTTCTGAGGGCACCGAGCGGATCACCCCGCCGGCCATGAGAAATCCGAACGCGTGGATGGGGTAGCTTGGATTGGGCACCAGGATGACGTCACCCGGCGCGGTGATCGCCTGGGCGACATTGGCAAAGCCCTCCTTGGAGCCGAGCGTCGCGACGATCTGCGTCTCGGGATTGAGCTTTACGCCAAAACGCCGGCCGTAGTACCCGGCCTGGGCGCGGCGCAGTCCCGCGATGCCGCGGGAGGAGGAATAGCGGTCGGTGCGGGGCCTGCCGACGGTCTCCTTGAGCTTCTCGATTACATGCGCCGGGGCGGGCAGATCGGGGTTGCCCATGCCCAGGTCGATGATGTCCGCGCCCGCATTGCGCGCGAGTGCCTTCGCACGGTTGACCTGCTCGAACACATAGGGCGGCAGGCGCCTGATGCGGTGAAATTCTTCCATGACCCAACTCCCCCGCAACTCAGTATCAGCAGCAGTCCACCGTCATGCGCGGGCTTGTCCCCATAGGGGCTAGCTCAAGGCGGTTCCCATACTCTCGGTCGTCATCGTCCGCGTGTGCGGACGATCCAGTAATCCCCGAACATCCGGTTGGGACGCCTTCGCCTCAACCTGCCGCAGTGTGATTACTGGATGCCCCGCATGAAGCGGGGCATAACAACCGAGAGCTTGAGGAAGAGCTTTTATCATTGGCCCGCGGTGCTGCCAGCAGGTTTTCCCGTCCCGGCGGTGGCCGCCGTCCCGGCGGTTGCCGCTGTGGCGCGATTGCGAGCCTCGGCGAGCTCATCTTCCAGCCTCTTCTGCTCCGCGCTGCTGAGCACGGCGCTGCCGCGCGGCGGCGGCAAATCGTTTACAGCGGGATAAGCGGATGGCGTGCTGGGGCGGGCCGGGGCACCCTCCGGCAATCCACCCACGGCCGTTGGCGTGCGCTCAACAACGGTGCTGGCGCAGCCCGTGATCATCAACGCACCGGCAATGAGCAGTGCGAAGAGAATGCACGATGCGCAGGGGCGGGTTTGAAACCCGCCCCTGCAACGGTGCTCCCGCTGCCGGTTTATGCCCATGCCGGCTCTGCCGTGATACTCGTTCGCCAAAATGCCGATCGGCGTTACTCGTTAGATGCTGGTTCTCGCCTAGATGCTGGTTCTCGCCGCACCCCTGGCGCGTTCGCGCTCTCTCTACCTGCAGGCTGAAAATGGCGCCAATCCGGCCGATTACCGCCTGCGGGCGTAGTGACCCAATATGACAAAACCAAGGTTGCAGCTGCGTTTCGGCGATTGCGGCGCACGGCGACTGGTGCAATCGTGGGCAGCAAGCGCATTATCCCGGCTTGCGACGTTCCGGGCCAGAGTCCATCTGAGTTGAAGCTGACTGCCGGACCAGCGCCGCGCCGCAGAGAGGCCTGACCGTGAGAGCCCCCTCCGAACCGATGCAAGGCGGCTCGACCGACGTCGAGGAGTTTACCCACAACGTCGCCCGCATCATGGAGGAAGGGGGCCGGGCACTTGCCGCTTATCTGAGGCCTCGCGAGGAGGGCAACGTCGAAGACCAGTATTCGGAGGTGACCGACGTCGTCAAAACGTTGGGCCAGGTCATGGATTATTGGGTCCGCGACCCCCAGCGCGCCCTTGAGCTGCAGTCGAGCCTGGGCAAGTCTTATCTCGACCTCTGGGGGAATGCGGTCAAGCGCATGGCCGGAGAACAGGTCACGCCGGTTGCGGCGCCCGATCCGCGCGACAAGCGCTTCGCGGATCCGGAATGGTCGAGCAATCAGTTCTTCGATTTTCTCAAGCAGGCCTACCTGCTCACGGTCCACTGGGCGGAGCGGCTGGTGCATGATGCCAAGGGGCTTGATCCCCACACCTTGCACAAAGCCGATTTCTACGTCCGCCAGATTGCCAATGCGGTCGCACCTTCGAATTTTGTTCTGACCAATCCCGAGCTCTTACGCGAGACGGTCGCCTCGAGAGCCGAGAACCTGGTGCGCGGCATGCATATGCTCGCCGAGGACATCCAGGCCGGCCATGGCGAGCTGCGCATCCGCCAGTCCGATTCCAAGATGTTCGAGGTCGGCCGAAATCTGGCGCTCACCCGGGGCAAGGTGATTTTCGAGAACGAGCTGATGCAGCTCATCCAGTACGCGCCGTCCACCGCGACGGTGCTCAAGCGGCCGCTGCTCATCGTGCCGCCGTGGATCAACAAGTTCTACATTCTCGATCTCACGCCGGAAAAATCCTTCATCCGATGGTGCATCGCCCAGGGCGCTACTGTTTTCGTCATCTCCTGGGTGAATCCAGACGCGCGGCTCGCCCGCAAAAGCTTCGAGGACTATATGCGCGAGGGTCCGCTTGCCGCGCTCGATGTGATCGAGAAGGTGACCGGGGAGCGCGACGTCCACAGCATGGGCTATTGCGTCGGCGGAACGCTTCTGGCGACGACGCTCGCCTATATGGCAAGCTCCGGCGATGACCGCATCAAGTCGGCAACCCTGCTGACCGCGCAGGTGGATTTCGCCCATGCCGGCGATCTCAAGGTATTTGTCGACGAGGAGCAGATCACGGCGCGGGAGCGGGAAATGGGCGAGCGCGGCTATCTCGAAGGCAAGAAGATGGCCAAGGCGTTCAACCTGCTGCGCTCCAACGATCTGATCTGGCCCTATGTCATCAACAATTATCTCAAGGGAAAGGAGCCGGCCCCCTTCGACCTGCTCTACTGGAATTCGGATGCGACCCGGATGCCGGCCGCCAATCACTCCTTCTATTTGCGCAACTGCTATCTGGAAAACCGATTGAGCAAGAACGAGATGGTGATTGGGGGCAAGAAGCTGGACTTGAAGAGCGTGAACGTCCCGATCTACAATCTCGGCACGCGCGAGGATCACATTGCGCCTGCGAAATCGGTGCTGCTGGGCTCGAAATTCTTCGGCGGCCGCGTCCGCTTCGTCCTGGCCGGCTCCGGGCATATTGCCGGCGTGGTCAATCCTCCCGACAAGATGAAATATCAATACTGGACTGGCCCCAAGCCGACCAGCGCCAATCTCGAGCGATGGTTGGGCAAGGCCAAGGAGCATGCGGGGTCGTGGTGGCCGGAC
>DATBYX010000429.1:0-3647 GCA_036513475.1 Xanthobacteraceae bacterium
TTCGGCAGGAACTCTTCGGTGTAGAGCTTGGCCATCTCGGGCTCGGCCGGCAGCAGTTGGAGCTCCACGTAGGACTTCGCCAGCGTGGCGAGCGCATCGGGATTGAATTTACCGGTATCGGAGAACATGGGCATGATCACGTCATAGACGCACGCGGTAACGTCCTCGTCCTTGCTGGTCACCTCCGCCGCGATGGCAACGGTTTCCGCCTTGTTCCCGCGCATGACGGCGATTGTCTCGAACCAGCCCCTGAGAAATGCGCGCACAAGCCGGGGATGCTCGGCGATGAGCTTGTCGGTGGCAAAGATCACGTGAATATGGAAATCCGTGATGTCGGTGAAGCTCACCAGGATGCGGCCTTCGCCTTTCTTCTCCAGCTCGAAGGCGTTTCCGACATCCATGATGGCGCCGTCGATGTCGCCGCGCTTCATCGCCGCGATTTGGCCCGGCATGGCGCCCATGGGCGCGATCTCGATTCCCTTGGGGCCCCAGCCCTGGCGGCGGGAAGTCTCGCTCACCAGCCAGTAAGTGAGCGATCCCGCAGTCGATACGCTGATCTTCCTGCCTTTGAGCGCGGCGACCGTCTTTGCGCCGTCGGGCCGCACGACAATGGCCATCAGCAGTGGCGGCCCGGCCATCGCGGCGACGGCCTTGACCGGCGATCCCTTCACGATGAAAGCCATCGCCGGGCCGGAGCCCAGCGCAATGTCGATACTGTCGGAGGCCATCGCCTGCTGCATGCGGGCATCCCCGGTAAAGGCGACGGATTCGATCTCGAGCCCGTGGCGCGCAAAGATGCCCTTGCGCATGCCGATGTCGAGCGGCGCGAAGGAAAAAGCCTCGGCCACCGCCTTGCCGACACGGAGCTTTTGGGCCGAAGCGGGTGCGGAGCCCGCAAGGACGAGCGTGATCGCGAGGGCAGATGCAAGCGAGGGCGCGAGCGGGAGCACAAGTGACCGCAACGGTGCCTTCATGCGCTCTCTCCCATTCATGAGAGCTTCCTCTTCAGGAGCCGCTCGGCGTTTCCAGCAAAGATCTTGCGCCGATCGGCCTCGGAAATATCCAGCTCCCGGATCCGCGCGATGGTGGGGGCGATCGGGCCGAGAGGAGTATCGGTCGCGAAGACAACGTGCTCGCTGCCGAAGAATTCAAGCCCGCAGCGCACCGCCTGGCTGCCGCCGCCGAACAGGGCGGTGTCGCCATAAAAGTCATGGAGATAATCGAGATGCGGGCGCTTGAGCGCGGGCAGTACCTTGGAATAGTCCTCATCGAGCGTGCGGCTCCCGAGCACCTGCAGGCCGGGGCCGATACGGCCGTCATAGAACGGGATCATGCCGCCGAGATGATGGGTAATGATCTTGAGGTTGGGATAGCGGTCGAGCAGGCCGCAGAACACCATCCGCACCATGGCAACGGATGTGTCATAGGGCCAGCCGAAGCACCACCACATCTCGAAGCGCGACTTCGGCTCGGACGCGTAGTCCGGCATGGCGGAGGTGCGCGCCGGATGCAACCAGATCGGCTGGTCGAGCTCGGCCATGGTGGCGAAGATCAACTCGTAGGCCGGGTCATCTAGCGGCCGGCCGGCGATGTTGGTGAAGATCTGCACGCCGCCCGCGCCAAGCTCCTTGACGGCACGGCGTGCCTCCTCGGCCGAGCCCTCGACATCGGTCATGGAGAGAGCGGCGACAAAGGTGGGGAAGCGCGCGGGATGACGCGCGCACAGCTCCGCCATGGCGTCATTGCCGATACGCGCGAGCTTGAGCCCAACCTCGCCGGTGGCGAAATCCTCGATCGGCGGATTCGGCAGCGAGATGATCTCGCGATAATCGCCGAACTGGTCCATCTCGCGAAAGCGCTCGTCGAGATCGAACAGCTTTTTGACGCCGCGCAGGCGCGCCCCGATATTGCCGAGGCGCGGCGCGATGCGGTTCATCTCCTGGAAGAATGCATCCGGGAAGATGTGACAGTAGATGTCGACGATTGTTTCCTGCGCCATGGCGCTCATCAAAACTTGACGCGATCGGCGCCCTTGAGGCCCAGGATCTCACGCGCCTCCTTTGGAGTGGCGATCTGATACCCGAGATCCTCGATGATGCGGCGCATCTTCGCGACCTGCTCCGCGTTGCTCTTGGCCAGTTGGCCGCGACCGATATAGAGGCTGTCCTCCAAGCCGACCCGCACATTGCCGCCCATCATCACGGCCTGGGTCGCGAACGGGATCTGGAAGCGACCCGCCCCCAGCACCGACCAGTGATAGTCATTGCCGAACAGCTTGTCCGCGGTGCGCTTCATGAACATGAGATTCTCGAAATCGGTGCCGATGCCGCCGAGAATGCCGAAGATCAGCTGGAGAAAGATCGGCGGCTTGAACAGGCCGCGATCGACGCAGTGGGCAAGATTGTAGAGGTGCCCGGTGTCGTAGCATTCGTGCTCGAACTTGGTGCCGTGCCCCTCCCCCATGAGCTTGGAGATCTTCTCGATGTCGCGAAATGTGTTGCGGAAAATGTTCTGATCGGAGGAGAGCAGATACTGCTCCTCCCAATCGTATTTCCATTTCTTGAACCGCGCTGCCATGGGATAGAGCGCAAAATTCATTGAGCCCATGTTGAGCGAGCACATTTCAGGAGAGAATTCGGCCGCGGCCGCGAGCCGCTCCTCGACCGTCATGATCACGGAGCCGCCTGTGGTGATGTTCACCACGGCATCGGTCGCCTGCTTGATGCGCGGCAGGAACTGCCGGAACACGGCGGGGTCGCCGGTCGGCCGTCCGTCCTGCGGATTGCGCGCATGCAGGTGGAGTACCGCGGCGCCGGCTTCCGCCGCCTCGATCGCCTGGTGCGCGATCTGGTCGGGAGTGACCGGCAGCGCATCCGACATGGTCGGCGTGTGGATCGAGCCGGTGATGGCGCAGGTGATGACGACCTTGTCGGATCTCGCAGCCATTGTTTTCTCCCGTGTGCTCGTTCCGGTTTGTTGCAGGGTTTAATTTGTGCGGGCATCCGCGGCAAAGCGCAAGCGCCGCTCCAGCGGCAAGAGCTGCCAACCGAAACGTCCGGCAAGAAAGCCCCAGATGCCCTTGGGCGCAAGCAGCATGACGGCAATGGCCACGGCACCGAGCATGAGGAGATAGAGGCTGCCGAGATCGGCGAGTGTCCGGCGCAGCAGAAAGAACACCAAGGTGCCGATGATCGGGCCCTCGATTCGGCCGATGCCGCCGATGACGGTGATGAAGATGACGTAGGCGGTCCAATCGTTCACGCTGAAGGCGGTTTCAGGCGAGATGCGCAGCCGCTGCAGAAAAATGAGGGCGCCGATCATGGCGGTGCCGAGCGCAACGGCGATATAGATCGCGAGCTTGATGCGCCAGACATCGACGCCCGCGGAGCGCGCGGCGAGCTCATTGTCGCGAATGGCGGTGAGCGCCAAGCCGTAACGCGAACGCAGCAGGAGCGCTATGGCCCCGAGCACAACGACGACGAGGAGGAGCGCTGCCCAGTAGATCGCAAACTCGCGCATTTGCCGGCTTGCCGCCATGGAGGTCACGATCGTGGCGGGCAGGCTGATGCCGGAGCCGCCGCCCAGAACCGAGATCTGGGATGCCACCAGGCGAAAGACCTCCGCGACGACCCATGTGCCGATCGCGA
>DATBYX010000430.1:0-26820 GCA_036513475.1 Xanthobacteraceae bacterium
AGGGTTTCCAGATGGCGGATCTCGATGGCGGGAATCTCGCGCGCGCTCGGCGACAGATAGTCCGCAAGCGTCGCCGTGAGAATGTTGCCGGCGTCGTCGTAAACGATCTCTTCCAGGAGCGCATTGGCAATGCCCTGGGCCACCCCGCCCTGGATCTGTCCGTCGACGATCATGGGGTTGATCAAGCGTCCCGCGTCCTCGGCCACTACAAAGTTTTCCAGGATAACCCCGCCGGTCTCCACGTCGACTTCGACTATGGCGACATGACAGGCATTGGAGAATGTGCCCGCCGGATCGTAGGTTGCAGTGTCGGCGATGCCGGGACCGATCTCGCCCTTGAAGCGATGAGCCTGGTGATAGGCCGCACGCGCCAGCGTCTCGATCGCGATCGCGCGATCCGTACCGGCGACGCGGGCGGCATCGGCCTCGAGCACAATATCCTCGGCCGCGGCCTCCAGCAGAATGCCGGCCATGGTCGTGAGTTTCGCGCGGACCTTGCGCGCCGCCATCAGTGTGGCACCACCGGCGATGACCACGGAGCGACTGGCGAAAGTGCCCCAGCCGTATGGGGTGCGGTCGGTATCGCCGTGCACGATCTTGACGCGGTCGGGAGATGTTCCGAGTTCGTCCGCAATGATCTGCGCCAGCGTGGTGCGCAGCCCTTGACCATGGGGGGATGCGCCGATGCGTGCCTCGATCCATCCGGAGGGATCCATGGTCATCTCGACCGTTTCCCACCCGGGAGTGACCTCCATCCCACGGGCGGCAAAGGCAGGCGTGCCGTAGCCGGTGCGCTCGCAGAACGTCGCCAGGCCAAGGCCCAGATGCCGCCCTTGCGCACGCGCGTGCGCCTGGCGCGCGCGAAACACTGCAACGCCGGCCGCCTGCAACGCGGCGTCCATGGTTTCGACATAGCTCGCCTGATCGAGCACGAGCCCGGTGGCCGAGGTGTAGGGAAATGACCGGATCAGGTTGCGCCGGCGGATCTCGATGGGATCGAGATTGAAAGCGGCGGCCGCCTTGTCCATCAGCCGCTCGATGGCAACTGTAATGACCGGGCGAGAAACACCGCGGTACGGCGCCATGGGGCAGGTGTGGGTAAGGACGGCACGCGCGGAGCAGGCATATTCACGAACATCGTAGGGGCCCGGCATCTCCGCCATGGCCATGAGCGGCTCCACCCCGCAGGTCGTAGGATAGCAGGAATAAGCACCGACATTGGCGAGAATGTCGGCGGAAACCGCGACCAATCTCGCGTCGGCATCAAAGCCGCCCTCGAGAGCGATCTGCTGATCGCGACTGTGAAAACATGCGATCAGATTCTCGCGCCTGTCCTCCAACCAGGAAACGGAGGTCCGCAGCCGGCGCGCGAGCCAAGTAACGACGACGAACTCCGGGGAAAGCGACATCTTTTGCCCGAAGCCGCCGCCGACATCCGGCGCGATCACGCGCAGATCGGACTCCGGCATTCCGATCAGCTCGGCAATAATGGTGCGCATCACGTGCGGCATCTGGGTGGTGCAGGTGAGCGTCACACGCCCGCTGTTGCGATCCCATGCCGCATGCGCCGCACGCGGCTCGAGCGGGAGGGCGTTCTGGCGGCGGGAGCGGATCTCAATCCTGATGCGCCGATGCGCGCTCGTCATGGCCGCATCGACTCCTGCGGTTTTGAACCTCGCATCGAGCGCGATATTGTCCGCCGCCAACGCGTGAACACGCGGGGCGCCGGCAACCATGGCGTCCCGCGCGTCGGCGATCGCGGGCATCGGCTCGATTTGGACGTCGACCAGATCGGCCAAATCTTCGGCTTGCTCCTGGGTCGGCGCGAGCACCGCCGCGACCGGTTCTCCGACAAAGCGCACCACATCCATCGCCAGCACCGGCTGACTGATCGGGACGTAATTGAAATTGTGCAGAAGCGGCCGAATGGGCTTGATCTGCTCAAGCTCGGCGGAGGTGAAGACAGGGGCGCCCTCGGGCCATGAGATTCGCGTGATGCAACCAGACGCCACTGGGCTGCGCACGAACCTCACCCAGTTGGCTGCCTTCAGATCGCCGGTGAAGCGGCCATCCCCTCGCACCAGAGCCGGATCTTCGAGGCGATGGATCGAGCGACCCACCCACCTCATGCGCGGGCGCGACGCATCTCGGCGGCGGTGTTGCGCACGGCCTTGATGATGTTCTGGTACCCGGTGCAGCGGCAGAGATTGGAGGCGAGGAGATCGAGAATCTCGTCCTCCGACATATCGGGATTGGTCTCCAGCGCATTGACCGCCAGCATCAGGAACCCGGGGGTGCAGAACCCGCATTGGAGGGCGTGGTGGGTCATGAACGCCGTTTGCAGGGGATGCAGCTTGTCCCCGTCGGCGAGGCCTTCGACCGTTCGGATGCGCTTTCCCTGCGCCTGCACCGCGAACATGAGGCAGGAGCGCACCGCTTCGTTATCGAGAATAATGGTGCAGGCGCCGCACACACCGTGCTCGCAACCAATATGCGTCCCGGTCTGCCCGCAATCGTCCCGGATCACGTCGACCAATGTCCTTCTGGGCTCTACCCGGACGGCATAGTCGCAGCCGTTGATGTTGAGCGTAATGTCCACTTTTTCCGTCATTGTGCCCCGGCTGGATCGTCCGTTCGCCCATTTAGGCGGTTGCAAGCGGCAGAAACCACCATTTCGGGATTATTCTGGCCAAAACTCCCGGTTCAGGCAACTCAAACAGGGATCGGGCCCCGAAAAAGCGAACAGCCCACAATCGCCCATTGTGTGACGCTCGTCACATACGCCGGAGCAGCGATGATTTAACCAGTATTCCCTATGGTGCCGGGCCTGCCGGCAAGCAGGGAGACAATCATGCAAGGGCGTAGCGTAGACGCGCAGCAGATGTTCACGGCTGCCACCCTCATGTGCTTCGTGTGGCTGGCCGCGTTGACGATGCTCGTGCGGCAGGCGCAGTTTGCCGAGTTTGCCGGCTATAGAGCCCCTCTGACGAGCGGGCAGTCGCTTGCGTTCCTGCCGATATTCCACCGCCAAGCAGGTGCGGAGCAGTGAACTGCAGGGTGGGCAAAGACGCGCGCTCCACGAGTTTGCGCATGCTCCGCAGACCCGAACGCGCGCGCCGTGCCCACGCGCCTCTTGACCGTTCTCGGAGAATACCTGCCAAGTCAGGGCGCCCGTAGAACGGGCAGCCGCGGCTGCCAACCGCGTGGGCAAACGCGCGCAACGTCGCGCATCAGCTCGACATCCCCGCAGGCGCGTTTGCCCACCTCACAAAGCTCCGCGATCGCGAGACATCAATAGGGTTTAGATGGCGCTGGCCCGAGCGGCTTGCGGCGGCGTGCTCGGCTTTGCTCCGGTTGCCACCGCAAACGCCGGACGCGAATCAATTTCCGTTTGCCAGCGCTCCACGTCGGCAAAAGCCGGGCGCTCGATCAGAAACTCGAGGCAGCGCTTGACGATGGATGCAAGCGCGATATCCGCAAGCGTCAGGCGATCAAGCGCGAACCATTTGCGCCCCTCGAGGTGGGCGTTGAGAATCCCGAGCTGCCCGACCAGATCCGCAGCTTGCGCTGGGAAATCGGGGGCCCGCTCGGCCGCCGGCTTCTTGGCGTCCTTGAACACGGCGACGTAGGGCGTGTTCAAAGAAGCCAGGAGCCAGTCCATCCAGCGCTCCACCAGCGTACGCTCGCCCGGCGTCGCCCCGGTCAAGGCCGGCGCATGCACCGCAGCGAGATAGCGAAGTATCGTGTGAGACTCCCAAATTACCAGATCGCCGTCGATGAGGGTGGGGACCTTCGCATTCGGGTTGAGCTTGCGGTATTCCTCCGTGTTGGTATTGCCGAACTGCCGGCCATAGTCCTCACGCACGTAAGGCAGGCGGATTTCCTCCAGGCAGAAAATGACCTTTTGCACGTTCCCGGATGTCTGTCGGCCAAGCAATCTGATCACGCCTTTTCTCCTTTCAATTCCATGCAGTCGTCTCGATAATGTCTAGACCGCGGACGCGATCGACGAGGTAGATGAGACCCCGATCATCGATCGTGACATCGTTGGAGGATGCCCGCCCCTCCCCGTCCGCGGGCGGGGGCAGGAAGTGGCCAACTTCCCTGGGAGCGAACGGGTCTGCGATGCTGACCAGCCGCATGCCCTGCGCAAACCATGCAAAGGGAATCACGGTCCCGTGCAGCCGCTCCGACGGCTGATGACAACCGGTCATGGGCGGCTGCGGGCTGCCGTCGGTATCGAGGCCGGGAACTTGGAAGGTGGCGATCGGCACCGGCAACTGCTCGACGGTGATGTCGTAGATCCAGCTGAAGGAGGGCGCTGCAGGGCGAAGCTTTGCCACATCCTCATCAGCAACGACCATGATGCGGCGGCCCTTCAACGGCTGTGGAATGGGCAAACAGGTGTGGGTCGGGTGCGCAAATGCGGGACTGATATTGGTGTGCGAGACCGGCTTTGGCTTCGACAGATCGGAAATGTCGAGAATGAACAAGCCATGATGCCAATAACTGACGTAG
The DNA here is from genome assembly GCA_036513475.1 of Xanthobacteraceae bacterium. GTDB lineage: Bacteria > Pseudomonadota > Alphaproteobacteria > Rhizobiales > Xanthobacteraceae > VAZQ01. Next base: position 4,519 of record DATBYX010000430.1, read on the forward strand.
AGGCGATCGCCCATGCGCAAGGGATGATGGCAGCGCGGCGGCACCCAATCATTCCACCGATAGGGCTCCCCGCCGGCTTTCCATTGGCCCGGAATCCACCAACGACCGACTTCGATCGGGCGGGCCGGATCCGCGAGATCGAGGATCAGCATGATATTGCCGACATAACCTTCGGCGGTCGGCGAAAGATAGGCATAGCGGCCATCGAAATCGTACCGGTGCACGCCTCGCCCAGCGGTGCGCCACTTGGTGATCAACTTTGGATCGCTTGGTCGCGACACGTCGTAGATGCCGATCCCGCCGCCGAATTCGGCGGGGCCGCTCGATCCGAGCTTCTCATGATTGACAATCATGAGGCCGTTACACACTCGGACCTTGTGAGAATGCCAGCCCTCCGGCAGGTCGATGCTGGCGAGCCTGCGCGGGTGGCGCGGGTCGGAAACATCGACAATGGTGGTGCCGCTCGGCGCCTGCATGTGCCCGATATAGAGAGTGGCGCCGTCCACCCAGACCTGTCCGCCGCCGGGACAGTCAAAGTGCGCGACTAATTTGGTGTTGGATTGGCTGGGCACGAAACTCTCTCTACGTCATGCCAGGGAAGACGTGGATGGCCGGGACGCAGCCCGGCCATGACGGCGGAGCAAGTCCAGTGCACTCGGAAACAACGCTACCCGAGCTTGATAACGTCGCCGGCGTCGTCGCGGCCCCATTTCTTGAACAGGTGAAAACATTTCAAAGCCGGCTCATCGCTTGCGACGAACAGGATTGCCGGCCGTGTGGCATCGTCGTTGGCGTGCTCGAACCAGCAACCGCCCGGCACCGCCAGGTTATCGAACTTGTGCCAGTCGAACCGTTTGCCGTCGATGACGGAGTGTCCCCTCCCGTCGAACGGTGCAAGCAAGAGGCTCGCGGTCTGCCGAACCGGTTTCGTCTTCTCGCCGGGACGCAGCATCTGAACGAAGAATGTCATCGTCCTGAAAACGGGTCCGCCGGTCAGCGGGTCGACGTATTCGATCGACAGAGCCTCGTAGGGATCACCATCCCAATCCTTAAATCGTTCCATCAGCTCCTGCATGCGCTCCCAACGATAGACGTACATCGGGGAGGAGAGACCGGCGCCGCGATGGTGCTGGAGGAACCGCGGCTTGAGTCCGCCATGATCGTAGGCTCGCCCGGAGTAATCCGCGGGCACGGTGGCAGTCTGCTGCTTTTTCCTGACCGGCTTGCCGTCGAGAATTTCGGTGTACTCGTGCTCGAAATAGACGGCGTTGAGGGTCTCGACCAGAGGAAGGTCAAGCACTGAAAGATTGATGGCGGGCTCGTTTCCTACGTTGCCGTGGTTGTGCCAGGTATCGAGCGGGGTGAGCACCATGTCCCCCGGCCCGAACGTGATGTCCTCCCCGCCGACACCGGTGAAATTGCCCTTGCCGGTCAAGCCGAATCTGATCGCATTGGGAGAGTGGCGGTGCGGCGGCATCACCTCGTTTGCATCGTTGAGCCTGTAAGCCGTGTACATGGTGCTCACGGTGGCGCGCCGGGGAGAAAGGGCGGGGTTGACCAGAATGAGCGAGCGGCGCTCGGAGTCATCCATGGTCACAAGCTCTGCCGCGCGAAAAAGTATCGGCTCAATGTCGTCCTTGTAGCTCCACACATGCGGCACGGCTTTTTGCGTACCCATCAGCTGCTTGATCTCGTCGTGCTCGACCTCTGTCGAGGTTGCCCAGAACGGAAACATGTTCTTTGCGGCGATCTCGTCGTAGAGCGCCGCGAGAGCTGCTTCCCGATTGGGAAGACGCCGCGCCGCGCGGGCTGCGTTGCCTTTGTCCAACATTTCAGAATTCCTTGTCAGCTTTCCAGAAGTCTGCTTCCCGGAAGTCTTGCGCTGATCCGTCTCCAGTACCGTAACACAGGTGCGGAGGTGGTCAATCTCACCCGGGGGCTCGGGAACTGGTCATCAGGCGATCTTCTGCGAGCGGACATTGAGTGCGCCAGCAGCGACAACGGCGCCTTCTCGCTCGAGCGCCGCGATTTCCTCATCCTCGAATCCGTATTCGTACAGCACAGCGCGTGTGTGCTCGCCGTAGACCGGCGCGCCGGTGCGTACCGCGCCCGGCGTGCGCGAGAACTTCACCGGCAGACCCAGGGTCTGCACAGAACCAAGCTCGGAATGCTCCACCTCCACGACCATCTCGCGTGCGCGTGCCTGCGGGTCGGCAAGCGCTTGCAGCATGTTGTTGACCGGCCCGCAGGGCACACCCTTGTCTTCCAGAGCGGCGAGCCAGTGCGCCGTCGGTCGCGCACGGAAACGTTTTGCCAGCTCGCACTCCAGCTCCGCAAGATGCGCCATACGCTCGCTCCCGGTGAGAAAGCGAGGGTCATTTACGAGATCGTTGGCTTCCAGTGCTTCGAGCAGGCGCAGCCAGTTGCGCTGATTTGCCCCGCCTACGACAATCCAGCCGTCGGCAGCCTGGAACGCCTGATACGGCGCACTGAGTGGATGGGCAGAGCCCATGGCGCGCGGCGCAACGCCGGTGGCAAGCGCGATAGCCGATTGCCAATAGGTCTGTACCAGGGCCGCTTCGAACAAGGATGTGTCCACCCGCTGCCCCTCGCCGGTTCGCAGACGATGGGCGTAGGCCGCAAGAATTCCCATGGCCGCAATGATTCCGGCGGTGATGTCTGAAAGCGGAGCGCCGCATTTGATCGGAGGGCGATCTGAACTCTCGCCCGTGATGCTCATCAACCCGCTCATAGCCTGCGCTATGAGATCGAGCCCACGGCGCGTCCTGTAAGGTCCGGAGCGCCCGAACCCGGAGAGCGAGCAATAGATCACCGCCGGGTTGTATGCACGCACATCGTCATAGGCGAAGCCGAAGCGGTCCATCACGCCGGGAGCAAAATTCTCGACCAGCACGTCCGCACGCTCAACGAGCCGCAGCAGCACTTTCTTGCCGCCGGCGGTCTTGAGATCGATGACAACTCCGCGCTTGTTGCGGTTCATCATCAGGAATGCCGCCGACTCCTCCCCGATCTTCGGGGGAATCATATGGCGGCTGTCATCGCCCTGCGGTGTCTTCTCCACCTTGATGACGTCAGCGCCCATGTCAGCGAGCATGAGCGTGCACGTCGGCCCCGCCATGACGTGCGTCAGATCAATCACCTTCAATCCTGCCAACGGACCCATCACCTACACCTGTCTCTTCCTGAGCTCCCAAACGATGCTTCAGGCGAACCGCCCATCTCGAGTTGATATTGCGAAACCGCGTCGGGACGTGCACCCCTCTGATGATGGATTCACAGTGCTCCTGCGGTATAGCATCGAAATCCTCATCGATCGGGAAAAGGTGACACCATGCGAACTCCATCCATCCTGGCTGCATCCGTCATTGTCATCGGCTGTGTCATAGCTGCATTTGCGCAGGCACAGAACGCGCCTGCTTTCGAGAAGAAGAATTATACCTATTCCGAGTGGACGAAGGGCCGCTTTTCCGAGGCGGTGACGGTCACGGGCCCCGGCAAAACCATCTTTCTTGCAGGTGTGGGCGCCGAGGATGAAAACGGTGCCGCCGGCACGATCCTGCATCCGGGCGATTTCACGGGACAATGCAAGTACGCCTACGACAAGATCAAGCGCCTGCTTGAGAAGCATGGCGCTACTTTGGGCGATACCGCCAAGATGGTGACCTATATCACCGATGTGCGTTATCAACCGGACTATGGAAAATGCCGGGTGGAGGCTTTTGGAAGCAATCCTCTGCCGGCCCATACCCTGCTGACCATCAGTCAGCTGGCGTGGCCGGGAATGATTGTAGAGATCGACGTCACCGCAATCGTGCCGTTGAAATAATTCTCCAGGCGTGCACCCGTTGACATTCCAGGCAAGGGCCTCAAGGCTTCTTGGAGCCCTTGCGTATCTCTACCCTCAATCGGACGTCAGCGGGTCGGCCTACCGGAGCAAACGCATGCGCTTACGCCATCGACATGAATGGGCGCTCGCGCTCGTCCTTGCTACTCCTGTCGCCGCATTCGGCAACATCGCTTTGTCGCAGACGACGCGAACAGTAAGACTAGTGGTGCCTTATACGCCGGGCAGCGGTCCCGATATCCTGGCACGCCTCGTGGCCGAGCAGGCCGGGCGTCAGAATGGCCCGACAGTCGTAGTCGAGGACCGTCCGGGCGCCGGCACGGTGATCGGCACTGAGGCCGTGGCTCGCAGCGCGCCAGACGGGAATACTGTTCTGATGGTGGCACCTTCCTTCATCATCAATCCCAGCTTGCGCAAGGTGAATTATGATCCGCTGCGGGATTTCGAGCCGATCTGCCATCTTGCGGCAACGCCCATGGTGATCGTCGTCAATGCGGCAGCGCCATACCGCAGCCTCGCAGATCTGCTTGATGCCGCGCGCGCCAAACCGGGCGAGTTGACGCTGGGAAGCGGCGGGCCCGGATCGTCGTTGCACATCGGGTTCGAAATTCTTAAGCGCGCCGCCGGGATAGAAATGACTTACGTCCCGTACAACGGGAATGCCCCCGCCATCAACGCGCTCCTCGGAGGGCATCTCACCTCGGTATATGCCGACTATCCAACCGTCGTGGAGCAGCTCAAAGCCGGTGCATTGCGCGCTCTTGCGGTTGGATCACGCAGGCGCGCGGAGGCGTTGCCGGACGTCCCGACCGTCGAAGAATCGGGGTTCAAGGATTACGACCTTGACATCTGGTACGGACTGGTCGCGCCGGCAAAAACATCGAACGATGCGCTGGCGCAGGCGGCCGACTGGTCCGCCTCGGCCGTCAAAACAGTGGACATCAAGCCAAAGCTGATCCTGCAGGGCCTTTACCCCGTCGGCATCTGCGGAGCCCCGTTCGGTGCACATCTGAAAAAGCAATATGAGGACTACGGGCGCGTCATTCGCGATGCGCAAATCAAGGCGGAGTAGGTTCGGGAGAACGCCCATGAATACCGGCACGTCATCGGTCATATCTCACGCCATCGTGGCAGCAGCGGCGGCGATCCTCTCGGTCGTGGCGACCTGGGGAGGGGTGAACCTCGTAAGCTCGTCCATGGCGCAGCAGACGGCCCTGGCCGGCGCGCAGCAGCTCATGGCTCAGCCTCTGCTCGATCTACCGGGCCGCGAAGTGCGTATGACCCTGCTCGATCGAGCTCCGGGTGCAAGCAGCCCTCCACATCGTCACCCGGGGCACCACACGTTCGGATACGTCATTGAGGGCAGCTATGAATTTGGGATAAATGGGGAGCCTCCGCGCGCGTTGAAGGCGGGGGACACGTTCTATGAACCGCCGAGCGCGCTGCATTCGACATCCCGCAACCCCAGCGCGGACCAGCGGCTGAAGATCGTCGTGTTCATGGTGGCGGATCAGAAAAACCCGAGCACCGTGAGCGAGTAAGCACGAGGATTGCGCTCGCTCTATCTTCCGAGCGAGCCGCGACAGCCATCATTTCAAACCGTTTATTCCGGTATCATCCGGAACAAGGGCGTCAAAGAATTTACGCCTGGAACGGCGGAGCTGATGACGGTAATCAGCCAGAGAGATGCATTCTCATCTACAGCTTGCGACGGTCCGAAGTGTAGCGCGCGCATCGCTCCTGGTCTTATAAGGAGTCCCGCCACCCACAAGCACAACTGTCTTTCCCTTTGGCTTCTTCGGAACGACGGAGCACTTTAGTGACTTGCTGTTTTGAACGACGTAGTAATTGGTAGCAAACGCTGGAACAGCCGAGCCGCTGATAACAAAAATGACGGCGAGGGCCGTGATTTTCATGGCTTGAGCGGCTCCACCGTTCCACTGGGCGGGGATTCAATTTATGGCCGTTTCTGGGGGCGAATTCAACCACACCGCCCCGCCCTGGGCGCTCTGTAGGGCGGGTTTGAACCCGGCGCGAAATGCTTATCGAAAGCCAAGACGGCGTACTACTCGGCCTCGGCGTCCCGAATCGAAGTCGCTCCTTCGCACGGACTAATGCGGCGGAAGCCTGTGCAGCACTTCGATGCTCCACCATACAAAATATGCGGCGATCGCTACTCCGAGCGCGATCTTGATCAGCTGTATCGCCCATTCACCTTTTGACATCGCCTGAGATTAGCATAGGCCTGCCCTGAGGCCGCAAATGCGCGCAGCGAGCGGCACCGCGCCGCATGCTGGTCGGAGCGTCTGGCGGGGGCTCGGTATCATGATAAGATCAGTTTCAATGCTGCGGGCCCTCTTCCGAGAAGCCGTGGCGAGGCGCCGGGCGGACTCATCTGCAGTGCCAACCCGAGCGCTGCACAAAAAGAGGGAGGAGCCATGCTTGAGTCGATCGTCTCGCGGCGGGCCATCGTGGAAGGCGGAATAGGATTTACTCTCGCCAATTTCGTGCCAGGCACGAGCCCCTTTGCGTTTGCCGCAACCATGGAGGAGCGCACCGTCGCTGCGGGCAAGGCTGCCGGCGCTGCCGACGTGAGCGGAATGATCTGGTCGCCCTATCTCGTGCCGATGCAGCCGGTCATCGCCGAGTTCAAGAGACAGACGGGCATCGGTGTTGGAGCGGTGCAGGATATCTCCATCTTCGACGCGCCGCAGCGAGCAATGGCGGAAGCCTTGTCGCGTTCTCCGCAGCTCGATTTCATCCACATCGATTCCAACATGATCCCGTCGCTCGCATCGGCCGGCTACCTTGAGCCGCTCGATGAATACATGAAGAAAGCGGAGTTCAAGATCGACGCGGTTGCGGACTATGCCAATTTCATGACCTACAAGGGACAGACCTACGGGATCCCGACCGACGGCAATGTGCACATCCAGTACGTGCGCAGGGACCTGCTGGAGGACGACACCAACAAGAAGAGGTTTGCCGACAAGCACGGCAAGCCGCTCGAGTTTCCTGCCACCTGGGAGGACGACCTCAGGATACAGGAGGCCCTGATGGATCCCTCGAAGGATCTCTATGGCTCTGGCAACCTCCGCAATCGCGCCAACGGCCCGACCTGGTGGTACATGATCTTCTACAGCGCCGGCGGGTTCACGTTCGACGACGATATGAACCCGACGCTCGATACCCCAGCCGGGCACTATGCCGTCGACATCTACCTCCAGGACAAGAAGGTCGCACATCCGGAGTCTCCGGGCTGGGGCACCCCGCAGATGATTCCACGCATCGCGCAAGGGCACGTGGTGAGTTGTCAGTATTGGGACGGAACCGCGAAGCTCAACGAGAATCCAGAAAAGTCGAAGACTGCGGGCAAATGGCTCTATGGCCTGGTGCCGGGCTCCGATTTCTCCGGCAAGCGCATCCATCGCTCAATTTCATCGCCCTTGGCCGCGCTGCTCATCAACAAATACAGCCCGCGTAAGGCGCAGGCAGCCTATCTCGCGCTCTGGCTCGGATCGGGCAAGAACAGCATTCCCATTGTTTCCGATCCCGTCAACACCTTCAACGATGCGTGGGCGAAGGAACACATGACGGCTCCGGAGGTCATCAAGGCGTATATCGCGCCTGCGCTCAAGGCGATCGCGACCAACTTCGAGGTGGTGGCGCCACCGACATATCTCACCGGTTACCTGGAATTTCAGGACACGCTGGGCAAGAACCTGTCCGAGGCCTATGTCGGCCAGCTCGCGGCCAAGGATGTGCTGAAGAAAACCCAGGACGAGTGGAGTGCCATCGTGCGCCGTATCGGCCGCGGCAAGCTCAAGGAAGAGCTCGCGAGCTACAAAGCGGTAATGCCCAAACGCAACCTCCCGGCGTGAGGGGCTCGTCTCGTCGCCGCTGGGCGGCTCGCGAAATGCCGCGCTCCGGGACCCGAGGCTTGAATGAGCGTGGCTAGCGCTTCGATCGCTACCACTCGCTCCCGGCGGTCCGGGCGGGAAGGGTCGCGGCAGGAAGGCCTTCGACGCTTCCGCTGGGCAATTCTTTCGCCATTGATCGCCCTCTTCGCCTTCGTGCTCCTCCCGGTCTTGTTCCTGCAGCTCTATTTCTCCTTCCACCAATGGACGGTCTATCTCGGGAGCTGGTGGGAAGCGGAATACGTCGGCTTGGACCTGTTCGGGGAGGTCCTGAGCGATCCGCGCTTCGGCTGGGCAGTACTGCGCTCCCTGGTCTTCGCGATCGGATCCACCATCGGCTGCTTTGTGGTGGGCTTCGCACTGGCGTATCTCATGCGCCGCCCGTTGCCCGGGCAGGCCTTGTACTACGCCATATTCATTCTGCCGATGCTCACCGTCCCGGTGGTCGTCGCCTATACCGCAGAAATGCTGCTGTATCAGAGCGGACCGATCAATGATCTCATTAGCCGACTGACCGGAATCGATTTCAAGCCGATGTGGCTCACCAATCCCAATCTCGCGCTCGCGACGGTGATGCTTTTGGAGATTTGGAATTGGACGCCATTCTCTTTCATCATCATGCTCGCGGGGCTCGCCGCAATTCCGAAGGAACCGATCGAGGCCGCCGAAATTCTCGGGGCTTCGCGTTGGCGTATTTTCTGGGAGGTGGAGCTGCCTCTCCTGCGTCCCGTGATCGTTCTCGCCCTGCTGCTCCGCTTTCTTGAAGCCATGGCGGAGTTCCCCAAGACCTGGGCCTTGTTTCAGGGTGGCCCGGGCACCGCAACCGAAACCCTTCCCGTCTACATTTTTCTGACCACTTGGCAGTACTTCGAGATCTCCAAGGGAGCAGCGATGTCGTACATCGTCATGCTCATGATGATCGCCATCGTGCTGCTCGCGATCCGAGTGTTGCGGCGGGAGAAGAGCTCGCTCGATCGCATGTACGCGCATGCGGCGGCTGCGGACGAGGCGCCCGCATGAGGAGAAGATCACGTCACCGGGTCAGATCGGCCATGGCGCGCTACTGCGCGCTCACCCTCTGGGCGGTCGTTGCGATTTTTCCGATCTTTTGGATCGTGGCAACCTCGTTCAAGCCCGATACGCAATGGTTCGCCTGGCCGCCCGTCTATTTTCCGCATCCGCCGACGCTGGCGAACTATCTCAATGTATGGTTCGGGGCCGAGGAATATGCCGCCACGCAATACGCGATCTCTTCGCAGAAGCCCCTCATCTCGCTGCTCAACTCAACGGTGATTGCCGGCACATCGACGCTGCTCTCGGTGGTGTTCGGATCGATCATCGCCTACGGCGTCTCGCGTTACGGCATACTGTCCGAAGCGCGCATGTTCCAGCTGCTGATCTTGCGCATGATCCCCCCCATCGTGATCGTCGCGCCGCTGTCGCTCGATTACTCCGCGCTCGGCCTGCTCGATTCCAGAACCGGTCTCATTCTGATCTATTTCCTCACCACGCTGCCTTACGCCGTCTGGATGACCAAAAGCTTCATCGACGAGGTCCCCCGCGAGATCGAGCAGGCTGCGGAGATTCTCGGGGCCAGCCGCTGGCGTACCTTATTCGAGATTTTGCTGCCGCTCATCCGCTCCGGCCTGGTTGCGACCTTTCTGTTCATCCTGATTCTGACGTGGAGCGAGTATCTGCTGGCGCTGATCATCACCAAGACCCAGGTCACCACGTTACCGATCGAACTGTCAAAGTATCAGGGCACGACCGAAGGTCGCGTCTACGGCCGCCAGGCCGCACTCGCGGTCGGCATCACCATTCCGCTGATGGTCGTCGGTCTGCTCATCCGCAAGCATCTCGCCCGCGGATTTAGCTTCGGGATGGTGCGGAGATAACCTTGGCGCGCATCGAGCTTCTTGGTCTCTCTAAGACATTCGGTCCGGTGCAGGCCGTCAAGAACCTGAGCTGCACCGTCGAGGACGGCGAATTCGTCGTGTTCGTGGGGCCGTCCGGCTGCGGCAAGACCACGGCGCTGCGCATGATTGCCGGTTTCGAGGATCCTAGCGCCGGCGAGATCCGCATTGACGGGCGGGTGGTGAACGACCTGGAGCCGCGCGACCGGGGGCTCGGCATGGTATTCCAGACGCACGCATTGTTTCCGCACAAGACGGTGCGCCAGAACATCGAGTTCGGGCTGCGCATGAAGCGAATCCCGGTGCCGGAACGGGCGAGGCGCGTCCGCGAAGTCGCGGAAATGGTCCACGTTTCGCGCCTGCTCGACAAGATGCCGAACCAATGCTCGGGGGGCGAGTCGCAACGCGTTGCGCTCGCGCGCACGCTCGTGACAGATCCATCCACCTTTCTTCTGGACGAGCCGCTGTCGAGCCTTGATGCAAAGCTGCGGCGCGAGCTTCGTGCGGAGTGCGATCGGCTGCACCAGACGCTCAAGCGCACGTTCATCTACGTCACCCACGACCAGGAAGAAGCGATGACGCTTGCCGACCGCATCGTGGTCATGCGCGCGGGCGGGATCGTGCAGACCGGGTCACCCATGGAGATCTATTCCGATCCCTCCAGTTATTTCGTCGCCGATTTCTTTGGCTCGCCCTCGATGAATCTGATCCCCGGCGAGATCGTGCCCGTGAATGGGACCCCGCTTTTTCGCTCGGCATCCCTGCACGTTGCCTTGCCTCAGCGTTTCCAGGCAGCAAAGCCCGGGCCGGTTACACTCGGCATCCGGCCCGAGCACGTCGGGGTGGCCCGGGCGGGCGACGGGGGGATCGAGCTTGCAGTGCGATTGGTCGAGCCGCTGGGCCGGGATACGTTGCTCTACTTCGACGCCGGGAGCGAGCGGGCGTTCATCGCGGTGGCAGCGGGCCTGGACCTTGCCGGCATGGGGACAGGCACCCGCCTGGCGCTGACGCTCGATCCGCGGCGCCTCTACCTGTTTGGTACCGATGGAATGCAGATCCGCCTGCCCAAATTTCTTGAGAATTGAACGAGGGCGCATGGAGTATCGCGAGCAAAGCGAAATCCGCGACGGGATGCGCATCGATTGGGACATGCCGATCACGATGGATGATGGCTTAGTCCTGCGATGCGACGTTTACCGCCCGATTGCGGATGGCAGATATCCCGTGATCATGACCTATGGGCCGTATGGCAAGTGGTTGCATTTCGAGCACCTCTATGGGGACCAGTGGCGGCGCATGTGCGCCGACCACCCGGAGGTCCCCACCGGCTCGACCAACAAATATCAGTGCTGGGAGGTGGTCGACCCGGAGAAATGGGTGCCCGACGGCTATGTTTGCATTCGTGCGGACAGTCGCGGCGCGGGTCGCTCTCCCGGCGTGATCGATATCTGGTCTTTGCGAGAAGCGCAGGATCTGGCGGTATGCGTGGATTGGGCCGGCGTGCAGCCCTGGTCCAACGGCAGGATCGGGCTCAACGGCATTTCCTATTACGGCCAGAACCAGTGGCAGACGGCGGCGCTGCAGCCCCAGCATCTGGCGGCAATGTGCATCTGGGAGGGAGCCGCTGATTTCTACCGGGACATGGCGCATCACGGCGGTATCTTCTGCCGCGGCTTCGTGCAGGACTGGTCAAAAGCGCAGGTTTACACGGTCCAGCACGGGCGGGGTCGTCGGGGGTTCAAGAGCCGCATGAACGGCGACTGGGTGTCCGGCCCGGAGACTTTGTCGGAAGAGCAACTCGGGGGCAATCGCCGCGATTTCTACGAAGACTGCATCTCACGCAAGCTCGATACCGATGTGTACTGGCGCTCGCGCATGCCTGACTGGAGCAAGGTCAAGACGCCACTCTTGTCGGCCGCCAACTGGGGCGGCCAGGGTCTGCACCCCCGCGGCAATTTTGAAGGGTTTGTGCGGGCTGCCTCGAATGAGAAATGGTTGGAGTGCCACGGGAGCGAGCACTGGACGCATTTCTATACCGACTACGGACTCCAACTGCAGAAGAAATTCTTCGGCCATTTCCTCAAGGGCGAGGACACCGGTTGGGACAAGCAGCCGAAAGTGCTCCTGCAGGTGCGCCATCCCGGCGAAAAATTCGTTGCCCGGCACGAGAACGAGTGGCCGCTCGCACGCACCGATTGGACGAGATTTTATCTGCATGCGGCCGACATGACGATGTCGCCTGCGCCGCAGAAATCAGACGCCGCAGTCACATATGGCGGCTTCGGCGATGGGGTCACCTTCCTGACGCAGCCGCTCGAAGACGAGACTGAGATCACGGGGCCGATCGCGGCGAAGCTGTGGGTTTCCTCATCGACGCAGGATGCTGATCTGTTTGTGGTTGTGCGCGCCTTCGCGCCCGATCTCAAGGAGGTCACGTTTCAGGGGGCGCTCGATGCCCACACGCCTATCGCCCAGGGCTGGCTGCGCTGCTCCCACCGGAAGCTCGACCGCACGCTGACGCTCCCTTACCGGCCCTATCACACCCATGACGAGGAGCAAAAACTGACGCCTGGTCAGGTCTACGAGGTCGATGTCGAGATCTGGCCGACCTGCATCGTGCTCCCGAAGGGATATCGGCTGGCCCTGTCCGTGCGCGGCACCGACTACGTTTATCCAGGAGGGCCGAGCGCCGGCCTGGAGACCCTGGGCAAAGTGTGGACGGGGGTCGGCCCTTTCACCCACAATGATCCCCGCGACCGTCCGCCGGGGGTGTTCGGGGGCGACGTGACGCTCCACACCGGCCCGAATCGACCGGCGCACGTGCTGCTGCCCGTGATTGCCGCCTGGTGAAGGCTGCTACAATCCCAAGCGCGCCATCATCGCGGCGGGGTAGCGGTCGCCCTGGGTCATCCCAGGCGCAAAAGTCTTGTCGAGGGTCGCGAGAGTAGCCGCGGATGGCCTCACGCCGGCCGCTTTGGCATCCTCCTCCAGCCATTTTCGCTTGCTCGTTCCAACAAGCGGCACCACTTGCGACTTGCGGGACAGCAGCCAAGCGATCGCAAGCTGTGCCGGAGTGCAGCGTTCTTGCGCCGCGAGCTCTTTCAGCATTGCAACGAGTTTTTGATTGGACTGCGCATTGCTGCCCTGAAACCGCGGCATGTCACGACGACGATCGTTCTGGGGCAGTGCATCGCCATGCGGCACGACGCCGGTCAGAAAACCACGACCGAGCGGAGCGTAGGCCATAAAACCGATACCCAATTCGTTGCAGAGCGGGAGGATCTCGCGCTCGACATCCCGGCTCCATAGCGAGTACTCGGTCTGGAGCGCGGCCAACGCATGCACCTTGTGCGCGCGGCGAATGGTGTTCGGTCCCGCTTCAGAAATCCCGAGATGCCGGATCTTGCCCTGCGCCTTCAGGCGAACCATCGCACCGACTGTATCCTCGATCGGCACGATTTCATCCACCCGATGGATGAAGTAGAGATCGATATAGTCGGTCCCGAGACGCTTGAGGCTCTTGTCGCAGGCCTCGATCACGTATTCCGGATTGCCCTTGGCCCCCGGCGTGCCATCAGGAAGACGAATGTTCCCGAACTTGGTCGCGAGGACATATTTGTCCCGGCGGCCCTTGAGCGCGCGACCGACGAGCTCCTCGTTTGCGCCATTCGCCCCATAAGCGTCCGACGTGTCGATGAGGTCGATGCCGAGCTCCGGTGCGCGATGCACTGTGGCAATGGCTTCGTCCGCGTCGGGGACGCCATAGATGGGCGTCATGCTCATGCAGCCAAGACCGATGGCTGAAACCTCGAGAGCTCCAAGCTCTCTGCGTCCAATCATGTGCAGCTCACCGGTTCAGCGCTGGGCATAGGCTGCCTATGGAAAGCAATCTGGTCTAAAACCACCGGGGCTGCAACCGATCTCGGCAGCTCTACCGCGCCGGAGGAACACAGAGATGAATGTCGGACCGGATCCGCGGCTGCGAAGCAATTCATTGCACGAGCTGAAGGGGCACATATTGCTCGTGGGGGGCGGCAAGATGGGTAGCGCCCTGTTGGAAGGCTGGCTCGCGCTCGGAATGGCAGCCGACAAGCTCGCGGTGATCGAGCCACAGCCTTCCCCTGAAATCACTGCTTTGACGGATCGAGGTCTGCATCTCAATCCACCTCGGCCTTTCGCCCCGGAGATCGGCGCGCTCGTGCTTGCGGTCAAGCCGCAAGTCGCGCCGGAAGTCATGCCGGCGCTCGAACCATTTGTCGGCAACGACACGGTTGTCGTTTCCATCATGGCTGGGCGTACGCTGCGCTTTCTCGAGAGAAGGCTTGCCGATGCCGCACTGGTCCGCGCCATGCCCAACACGCCTGCCGCGATCGGTCGCGGAATTACCGTCGCCGTACCCAATGCGCGTGTCACCCCGCAACAACGCGAGCTGGTCCACGCGATTCTGTCCGCGGTTGGCAGTGTGGAGTGGATCGCTGATGAAGCGCTGATGGATGCGGTCACTGCTCTGTCCGGCTCAGGACCGGCCTACATATTTCTGCTGGCCGAAGCCATGGCACAGGCCGGGCGCGCGGCAGGTCTTCCGCCCGCCCTCGCGCAGTCATTGGCCCGCGCCACCGTCGCGGGCTCCGGCGAGCTCCTGCATCGCTCCTCGCTCGACCCGGCGACTTTACGGCAGAACGTCACCTCCCCCGGCGGCACAACCGCGGCCGCACTCGACGTGCTCATGGCTCGGGACGGGTTGCAGGAGCTCATGACGAAGGCCATCGAGGCCGCTGCCAAGCGCTCGCGGGAGCTTGCAGGATGAGGCAGTGGGCAAGCGCAACTGGAACCGGTCCCCGCATGCGCCTACATTCATTCTACAAGCGTAGCAGCATCCCTTCAGGAGAGCAGCCATGGCGCGAAAACGAGGGGGCAGGCGACCCGTAAGCGAGCGCAATTCGGCTCCCAAGCCTGGTGCCAAGCCCGGAGCCACATCCGATCGCGCGCGGGTGATCGATGCCTTTATGAGCTTGCTCGCCGAAAAGCCGATGGAGGACATCGGTCTTGCCGAAATCGCGAGCCAGGCAGGCGCGCCGCTCGCGGACTTGCGCGCGATGTTCGGCTCGACCTTTGACATCCTTGCGGCCCATGTGAGGCAGATCGACGTGGAAGTGCTGGCTGGCGCCGACGCGGATATGGCGGAGGAATCGCCCCGCGAACGGCTATTCGATGTGCTCATGCGCCGGATCGAGCTGCTTGAGCCGCGCAAGGCGGCGGTGCGCTCGCTGATGCGCTCGTGCAGGCGCAATCCCGGCTTGGCTTTGGCGCTCAACCGCCTGGCGGTGCGCTCGCAACAATGGATGCTGACCGCTGCCGACATTCCTGCGCATGGCCCGCCGGGTGCGGTGCGCGCGCAGGGACTTGCGCTCCTCTGTGCGTCGGTGCTGCGCGTCTGGGTGCATGACGATGATCCCGGACATGCGCGCACCATGGCGGCCCTCGATCGCGCCCTGGCACGTGGCCAGCGCTGGTCGGGCTTTCTCGCTGATCTCTGCCGGATTCCGCAATGTCTGAGCCGCATCCGTCGTCGGCGCAGAGATCGCGATGACGAGACCGGCGAGGAGGCAGTTGCTGTTTAGGTCAGACCGGAACCCGGACGGTGGCTCGCAACCCTCCGAGTGGACTGTCGGAGAGCACAATGTCGCCGCCGTGAGAGCGAGCGATATCGCGCGCGATAGCCAAACCCAGCCCGGTGCCGCCTTCGTCCTGATTGCGCGAGTCGTCGAGCCGCAGAAATGGCTTGAATACCTCTTCGCGCAAATGCGGTGCGATCCCTGGACCGTCGTCATCGACGGTAATCGTGAGCCAGCGATGGTCGCGGTGGCCGGTGATCGATGTCGAGGGGGCGTACCGCGCAGCGTTAGCGACGAGATTGGCGAGACAGCGCCTGAACGCCGCCGGGCGCACAGTGACGATCGGATGGCCGTAAAAGCTCACTTTGGAGGCATGGCCGTGGCGCTCTGCGTCCATCCTAAGCTCCTCGAGGAAGGCAGCCATGTCAGTTGGGGCGGAGTGCTCGCCAAGATCCCCGCGCGCAAACGCCAGATAGGCCTCCAGCATGCGGCCCATCTCATCGACATCTTTCTTCATCGCATCGAGCTCGGAAGCATTGCCAAGCATCGCGAGCTCCAGCTTGAAGCGCGTGAGGATCGTCCGCAGATCGTGCGACACGCCGGCGAGCATGGCAGTGCGCTGCTCCAGCGCCCGTTCTATCCGGCGCTTCATCTCTATGAAGGCCAGCGCCGCGCGCCGAACTTCGCTTGCGCCGCGCGGGCGAAAATCCGGCAGCTCGCGTCCCTTGCCGAAGCCTTCCGCTGCATCGGCGAGGCGAAGAATGGGACGGATCTGGTTGCGCAGGAACAGCACTGCGATGATCATGAGGACGAGCGAGGTGCCCACCATCCAACCCAAGAAAATGTGGGAGTTCGAAACGTAGGCTGCGCCGCGCGGGGCGAACACGCGCATGACTGCATCATCAAGCAAGATGCGGATCTCCAACAATGCGGAGCGTCCGACGGTGTCGACCCAGAACGGCCGACCGACGCGGTTGCGGACTTCCTCCGAGAGCGCCTGGTCGAGCAGCGAGAAGAAGGGTTTTGGTCCGGGCGGCGGCAGCTCATTGACCGGCAGAAAGTCGATCACCAGGCCAAGCTTATCCTGCGCGATGCGGCGAAGCTGGGTGTGATTGGGATCCTGCGGAAATAGCTTATAGACCTCAATCAACGTGGCGATGTCCTGCACCACGCCGGCGGAGAGCCTCTGGGTCACCAGATTGTAGTGCCGCTCCATGAACATGTAGGCGACCACCGATTGCAGCAGCACCATCGGTGCAATGATGATCATCAGTGAGCGGCCAAAAAGGCCCTTCGGCATATATCGCTTCAGCGCGATCGACAACGGCTGATATGCCGTGTTCCAGCGGCCAGCCAAGGAGCGCAGAGCCGTGACGCTGGTGCGCAACGTCGCCAATCCGGCGTCCAGGGCGGTCATGGGCTCGTCACCAGTCGGTACCCGATCCCGCGCACTGTCTGCACGTATCGAGGATTGGTGGAATCGTGCTCAATCTTGCGCCGTAGCCGGTTGACCTGCACGTCCACCGCGCGCTCGCCGATTGCGCTCACCTGGTCGCCGGCCAGCGCCTGCCGGGGCACCGTCTCCCCAGGCTTTGCCGCCAACAGGCGAAGCACCTCGCGCTCGCGATCGGTGATGCGAATGATCTCATTGCCGCGCTTGAGTTCCCCACGCACCATATGGAAGCTGAAATCGCCGAACAGTACCGTTTCGGCTAAAGGGGGCGCGAGTGCTTGCCTGGTACGTCGCAGGATGCTTGCGATTCGCAGGGATAGCTCCTTCGGCTCAAACGGCTTGGGGAGATAGTCGTCGGCGCCGATTGCCAAACCCTCAATTCGACTCTGCGCTTCCGCGCGGGCGGTCAGCATAATGATCGGAACATTCGATGACGAGCGCAGGTCCTGTACGAGGCTGAACCCAGTCTCGCCCGGCATCATGACGTCGAGGATCAACAGATCGAAGCGCAGCCCTTGCAGCTTGACGCGTGCATCATCGGCGCTGGCCGCGGTGGTGACGCGGTACCCTTCGGACAGCAAGAAGCGGGACAGCAGATCGCGGATGCGCCGGTCGTCGTCCACCACCAGCAAATGAGGGGCATCGTCGGCGACAACGTCGCAACCCGGATCAAGGTCTGCTGCCATCGCCTTGCCTCAGGCGCGGGAACGTCGTCCGCGCTCGGCACGTGCAATGAAACGCAGGACGGACTCGCGATGCTCACTGTTGAGCATTGCGGTGAGAAATCGGCCTGCGGTCTCATGCCCCGTTGGTCCGAGCTCGGCAAGAGCCCGCGTGATCCGCTTTGTCTGCAATCCGGCAAGCTTCATGGCAAGCGCCTCACCTTTTGGAGTGACGTACAGGAGCCGCTGTCGACGATCGTTCGCGCCCTCTCTCTGCAGAATATAGCCCTCCCGGATCAGCTGCCTGAGCACCCGAGCAAGCGACTGCTTGGTGATTTTGAGAACATCCAGCAGTTCCGCAACCTTCATTCCGGGATTGCGGTTGACAAAATGCAGCACCCGGTGATGCGCGCGGCCAAATCCCAGCTTGGCCAGCACATCGTCCGGATCGCTGATGAAGTCACGGTACGCAAAGAACAAGAGCTCGATGACGTTCCAAATCGGCTCTTCGCGGATCGTGGGGTCCGGCCTGGAGCAGCGATCGGAAATTCGCAGATTTAGGTCAGCCATATTGACATATTTTGGTTCGATTGTTATGCGAAAGCAAGGCGGCACGTACGTAACGTGCTCAGGGCCTCGACTTTTCCGGTTGCGCCCGATGCGCAACCGCGTTGTCATTGGCAGCTGATGATAATGGGTGCCGCGCGGCTAGGCAAAGAATTACGAATCGCGGGAGGCCGCCATAGATAGAGGTGTTCAGGAGGAGCGCGTCATGGCTGAAAAACCCTACGACCGGCTGGAGGGGGTGATCTGGTATGATGGGAGGCTCGTCCCTTGGGGAGACGCTACGCTGCATGTCCTCTCCCACGGACTGCACTACGCGAGCTCGGTGTTCGAGGGAGAGCGCGCGTATGGCGGAGAGATCTTCAGGTGCACCGAGCATTCGGAGCGCTTGAAAAACTCAGCACGGCTGCTCGACTTTGAAATCCCCTATAGCGTTGCTGAAATCGATGCGGCGAAGCGATTGGTGCTGGAAAAGAACGGGCAAAAAGATGCCTATGTGCGGCCGATCGCCTGGCGCGGCTCGGAAATGATGGGCGTCTCCGCGCAGAACAACAAGATCCACCTCGCCATTGCGACGTGGCAGTGGCCTAGCTATTTCGACCCGGTGCAGCGGTTGCACGGTATTCGCCTCGATCTCGCTGAGTACCGGCGGCCCGATCCCGCGACCGCGCCGGCACGCGCCAAGGCCTCCGGCCTGTACATGATCTGCACCATCTCCAAGCACATCGCCGAGCGCAAGGGCTATGCGGACGCCCTGATGCTCGATTGGCAGGGCCGGGTCGCGGAGTGCACAGGCGCCAACATCTTTTTTGTCAAGGCGGGCACAATTCACACCCCCATTGCCGACTGCTTTCTGGATGGGATCACCCGCCGTACCGTCATCGGCTTGGCCAGGAAACGCGGGCTGGAAGTCATCGAGCGCCGCATCCTGCCCGAGGAATTGTCCCAGTTCTCAGAATGTTTCATCACCGGGAGCGCGGCAGAGGTGACGGCTGTGTCCGAGATCGCGCAGTGGCGGTTCAAGCCGAGCATTATCACGGAGCAGTTGATGGCGGACTACACGGCCGAAGTGCAGCCGAAGGGCAAGAAGGCGGCGGCATGACGGCCGCAAAGGCGATTTGCACGCTTGCGCAGCCTTATGCTGCAGGAGAATGCGGAAACTTAGCTATTCCGCGGCCTCGCGTCGACCAGGGGCCGCCCAGCGAGCGGCCAGATCATCGTCGGAGGACTTGGCGTCGATCCAGGCGGATCGGTCCGCGCTCTCGACCCTTTTCCAGAACGGCGCGCGAGTCTTGAGGTAATCCATCAGGAACTCGGCGGCTGCAAAAGCGTCCTGCCGGTGTGCCGCAGCCGTGACAACAAGCACGATCGGCTCAGCCGGAATCAGGCGGCCGACGCGGTGGATGATGGTGACGCCGAGAAGCGGCCAGCGCCTCTCGGCCGCCTCAACGTGGCGAGCAATCTCGGCCTCCGCCATGCCGGGATAATGCTCGAGCGTCATGGCGACTACCGGTTTGCCGGAGTCCTCGCCCCGGCAAATCCCGGTAAACGTGACGACGGCTCCAATATCCGTGCGGCCGCGCGTGAGCTTCGCCGCTTCGGCGTCGGCTTCGAACGGCTCACGCTGAAGGCGAACGGTACTGGCCACCGCAGCTAGCCCCCCGTCATCGGTGGAAAGAACGCGATTTCGCGCGCACCTTTGATTGCAGCGTCAGGCTTGACGTGGGTGTGGTCGACGGCTGCACGGATCACCTTCGGATTGTCAAACGCGTGGGCATATTCCTCTCCACGCTGGCTGAGCCACGTCATCAGCTCGCCTATGGTCGCAACACCGGCAGGCGGATCGATCTCCTCTTCCGGCTTGCCGATGCGCTCGCGGACCCACGCGAAATATCGAAGCTTCACGAGTGCAATCCTTTCGACGGCGGTTCCGCGAGAGAGCGTGCCGATTGTACTCTCCGCGATGCGAACTTGCTGGCAGAGCACCGCATGACTGATCAGTCCTTGATCAGATGATGCACCCCGGCGCGGAAATAATCCCAGCCCGTGTAAAGCGTAAGTAGCGCGGACAGCCAAATGAGGGTCAGCCCCATCGGCGTCACGACCGGCAAGATCGCGTCACCTGCCTTGCCTGCAATGAGAAAACCCACGGCAACGAGCTGAAGCGTGGTCTTCCACTTGGCCAGCTGAGTGACCGGCACGCTCACACGCAGTTCGGCAAGGTACTCGCGCAAGCCGGAAACCAGGATCTCGCGACACAGGATGACGATCGCTGCCCATAGGGACCACCCCCGGATGGTACCGTCCGCCGCCAACATGAGCAGGCACGAGGCCACCAACAACTTGTCCGCAATCGGATCGAGCATGCGGCCGAAGGATGATTGCTCTCCCCATTTGCGCGCAAAATATCCGTCCAGAACATCGGTCACGCCCGCGCTGATGAAGATGACCAGCGCCACCCAGCGCAGCCATACACCGCCCTGCAGAATGTCCTGCCAATAGAGGCAGGCGACCACCGTAGGCACCGCCACGATGCGGGCAAAGGTGAGCAGGTTCGCGAGCGCGAGCGGTCTTGCCGGAAGGTCTTGCGAGGTCGCCATATCCATGGCTGAAAAAATACCCTTCTAGGGTAGTCGTCAAACGAAATGCTTGCGTCCTGGGTCCCTCGTCAGGCTGCTCACAGGAATATATGGCCAAGTGGGCTGTGAGTCCCGTGCCCCCGCATTGAGCCGAAATACCGGAGCTGCGCTCCAAGCATGTCGGAACGGTCGGTGTCTAGCTACCAAAAGCAGAGCCCCGCGCCCCGGCATGCGCGAATCACGTGATCATCGTGCGACACGCGAGGCGGGCAACCGACCCGTCAATTTGGGGACAAAAGGGGTGTTAGGCTGGGGTTGGGCTTGCGGGAGCGCGTCCGCATTGAGCTCGACCGGCACAAAATCATCGAAGCCGGGGAGCTTGAGGCTAAGGGTGCAGATATAGCCGAGCGGTTTCCAGATGGTCGGCTTTTTCACCTCGACCGAGATCGTGCCAGTGAAGCTCCGAGTTTCGTCCACACCGAAATAGTGCGCGTTTTCGCCTCCGACCGCATTTCTCGCTCGCCTATCGCACTGATAGGCATCGCACACGCTACAGCTGGCCCCGATTGCTTGAACCTCCGGCGCCAAGTTGGTGACATTCACTGCAACGTCGAAGACGTAAGTCTCGTCTTGCGCGGCTGACGCGGCTGGCGCCGCCAGCACCGCAACCGCTGAAAAAAGCCCGAGGCCCAAGTCGCGCAACGAGGTCTTGGCCGTGTTCATGGGTGGCTCGCCTGGCGTCGGCCGGTCATGTGCAAGGTGCCAACGGAAATACGGATCTGCTTAGCCCCCGCGTCTCGCCGCGCAGCATCGATGACGGCGCGGGCGCGGGGGATCGGCGGCTGAGCGGCCCCCCAGCCGGTCATCTGGAGAGTGCCGACCGAGACCCGCGTGGAGCGCTCCTCGCCGTGAGCAGGGGCCCCAGCCAGGAATGCAAGGAGGATGAAGCCCGGCAGGCGCATGATCCGCAAAGGAAATGCGCTACTCGCCCTCTTTCGGCGCGAGCCCCTCGGGACGGCCGGCGACCGTGATGAGCAGACCATTGTCGAGCAGGCGTTTTGCTACGCGCTTCGCATCCGCCAGAGTCACCCCATCGATCAGGCCGGCCCGCCGCTCAATGTAATCGATGCCCAGATCGTCGAGCTGCATCTGCACGAGCTGGCTCGCGATCGCGTTGGAGCTGTCCAGCCCCAGGACGAATGAGCCCTTGAGGTAGCTCTTGGCCTTCATGAGCTCCTCTTGCGTCGGTCCCTCTTCGGCGAGCCGATGAGTTTCCTGCTCGATGATCTCGATGGTTTTGTCGGTCGCGTCCGCCCGCGTTGCGGTGTGGCCGATCATCAGGGCTGTTTGGTTGAGCCAGACGAGGCTGTCGGAAATCCCGTACGCCAGCCCCCGCTTCTCGCGGACTTCGCGGTAGAGGCGCGACGAGAAGGAGCCGCCACCGAGGATATGATTGACAATGTACGCCGCCATGAAATCCGGATCGCTGCGGCTCACACCGGGGCCGCCGAAACTGACTGCTGCCTGGGGAACATCGAGCTTGATCACGATCCGGCGGCCCATACCCTGCGCAGCTACCCGGCTTACGGGGTCGAGCTCGGCCCGGGCCGGAAGGCTGCCGAAAGTGCGGTCGAGCAGCAGGCCCGCGGTTTCCGCGTCCACATCGCCCACGATAGCGACCTTCAGAGTATCACGGGCCAGCACGCGGGCGCTGTAGGAGCGCAGATCGTCCAC
>DATBYX010000431.1:0-7976 GCA_036513475.1 Xanthobacteraceae bacterium
GCGCGCTACGACATCGATTTTCCGGCGCGCGACCACGTGCTGGTTGAGCAGCTGCGCAGGAAGGGCGCCATCATCTTCGCCAAGGCCGTCAATACGGAATACAACGGCCGTGCCGGCGATCCGGGCGGCCGGCACAAACCGGCGAAGGTGCTGCCCTCAACATTGGGCTACCAGCGCAGCACCTGGGGCGGCAATCCGTCCAATCCTTACGACACCAGGCGGTCAGCCTCGCTCGGGTCGAGCTCGGGCTCGGCGCTCTCGGTCAGCATCAACCTGGTCATGGCGAGTTTGGGCGAGGAGACACGCGCGTCCTGCCGCGGCCCCGCCAATCATAATGCCGTGGCGCTGATCCTGCCGCACAAGGCGATGTTAGGCTTCGATGGCGGCGCGATCGGCGCCGACATCTATTGCGACCGCAGCGGCATTCACGCGCGCACCATCGGCGACTGCGCCAAGATTCTCGATGCGCTGAAGGATCCGGTCGCAGGCTATTACGACCCGCGCGATCCGTTCACCACCGTGCCCCGCTCATCGGTGCTGAGCAGTGGCTATGCGACCCATGCCAAAGCGAGCGGCGCTCCGGGTACTCTTAAGGGGATGCGCCTTGGCATCATCCGCGAGTCGATGGTCTATCCGATGGGCTCAAAGACCGAGGAACCGATCGTCACCGCGGCTGAAAGAGAGATCAAGGACATTCTCGGAGGAAGGCTCGGGGCCGCCTTGGTCGAGTCCTCCGATCCGCGCTGGCAGCGCGATCCGGATCTCGAGCAGATGACGGCGGATTTCCGCGGCGCCCTGGCAAAGCTTGTCCCTGTCTTCATGCCGGACCTCCTGTTCCGGCTCGGCCGGGATGGTCTGCCCGTCTTCAAGGAGTTTGCGGCCGCGATCGTGCCGACCGAGTTTGCGCCGGGCAAAGTGTTCGGCTCGGGGACCATGCAGCCGATCGATTACTGCGTCGCGCTGGCGGAGGGGCGCACCTCTCCCCCATCGAACCTCGATCTCGCCACCATCCAGCAGCAGGAGCTCGCGAACACGTTCCGCTTTCATATCGCGCAATACCTCATGCGTCGCGCCGCGGACTGGAAAGCGCAAGGCTTCACCGAAACGCTCGCCGACTGGCCGGCGCTCAACGCACGATCCAAGTTCTGGGGCGATGATCAGCGCGCCGCCTTCAAGAACTGGGAAGAGGTGAGCGACCCGCGCAATGCGCTGGGCGGGCGCCAAGGCGTCAACGAGCGCATCATGCTGCGCGAGCTGCTGCGCCGGGTCGACATGATGGTGATCCTGGAGAACAAGCTCGACGCGCTGGTGCGGCTGCATACGCCCTGGCCGCCCGGGCTCATCGGCGGCGCTTATCAGTATGACATCGTCAGCAACCTGCGCCCGGAGTCGCTCAGCGGGCCAAATGCAGGCCTGACCGAGATCCTGATCCCGGCCGGTTACGTGACGACCGTGTACGATCCCGTGTTCTCGCTCAGCAAAGATGCGACACGCTACGTCTCGGCGCCGTCCCACACGCCGACCAGCATTCCCGAGCCCGGTCTGCCCTTCTCGCTCGTCTTCCGGGCAGAGCCGGGCAAGGAAGATGTGCTTCTTAAAATCGCTTCGGCCTATGAATCGGCGTCGAAGCGCCGCATTCCGCCGCCGGCCTTCGGCCCGCTGCCGATGCAGTCGAGCGCCGCAAGCAGCTGATCTAAAAAAAGCCGAGGGACTCGCAGCCGGTGCCGGCATGGAAGCTGTGCTTCCAGCGCCGGTTCGGAATGTCGATCACATGCACGGAGCCGTCGCCCTGACAGGCCACGAACAATTCGTCGCCGCGAAAAGCCATGTCCATCGGCTGATGGCCGACCGCGATCGCGATCTGCCGCTGAAAAGACGGATCGATCAGGCTGACCGTGTCGCTGTTGAGGCTCGTGACCCCGATCAGGCTGTTGTCGGGCGCGTAGCGGGCAATCTGCGCCGCCTTGGGCACCCCTTCGAGGGGGGCTTCGTCGCGAACACAACCCGCCTCCGTGTCGATCAGGAACAGGGTCGGTTGCGCGTCATCGACCGCAACGACGGTGCGCCCATCGGCCGAGACCGCAATCCCGGCGAGCGGGCGCGGGGTTTCGATCTTGCCGAGCAGTTTTCGGTTCGGCAGGTCGATCACCGAGACTGAGGCGTCCTCTTCGTTCTCCGTATAAAGCCGGCTGCCGTCCGGAGCGATGATGAGGCGGTGGGCGTTGGTCGAGCCGGAACCGATGGCATCGACCACTTTGTGGCTGCTGCGGTCGATCACGCAAACGACGGCGCTGTTCTCGCAGGTGATGTAGATCAGACCATCGGGCCCCAGCTTCAACGTATGCGGTGCAACGTAAGGCCGCAGATCAATGTCGCCGACGTGTGAGCGCTGCTCCAGGTCGAAGATGCACACGAGATGATGCGGGTTGGGATTGCGGCCATGGACGCCATCGCCGAAGATCGGCACGTAGGCAAGCCCGGTCTCCGGCACCACCAGCAATTCGTGCACGGTGCGCGGAAAGCCGTCGAGCACAACCTCGGTCTCGTAGGTTACAGGATTGAGGAAGAGAACCTTTCCCCCCATCTTGTCGACGGCGATCATGCCACGGGCGCTGCCTGCGTTTGCCATCGTCCCTGTTCCCCTTCCGCTCACCCCAGTAGGGCGGGTTAGCCAGCGGAGCCGGCTCCGCTGGCGTAACCCGCCACTAGTCCGGCCAGCTCGTCCAGTTTGGCGACGGATCTGAACCGGTAGGTCGTATATGGTGGGTTACGCCGTACAAGTCGGCTCGCAGCAGCTGACTTGTGCGGCTAACCTAACCCACCCTACGAAGCAAGAAGGCACCCATGACACGCATAGCCATCATAGACCGCGACAAGATGAACCCAGAACAGGCGCGCGTATACGATGCAGCCAAGGAGTCCGGCAGCCCGCTAGGCGGCCCGTACCATGCCTATATTCGGCTGCCGAAATTGTTCGAGGCATCCCAGAATCTGAGGGGCAGTCTGTCATCCGGGCCGCTGTCCCGCCGGGAGCAGCAGATTGTGAACCTCGCGGTCGCTCGCCATTGGAATGCGCGATATCCATGGTTCGCGCAGGTGCGCAACTCGCTCGCGATCGGCATCGACCAGGCCGTGATCGATGCGATCAACGCGCGCAAGACCCCCACCCTGGCGGATGCACGCGAGCGCATGTGTTTCTTGGTGGCGAGCGAGCTCCCCGCCTACAAAGGCTTGAGCAAGGAAACATATTTCGAAGCGGAAAAGATCATGGGGGTAGAGGGCCTGGTAGCGCTGGTCGCATCTATCGGCAGCTTTTCGATGACGTGTCTTACCGCCAACTCATTCGAGATCGATCCGCCCGCTGCAAATCCCACCCCGCTCAGGGAATAGCCTGAGCGGCTCTAGCCGTGCCACTGCCCTACTCCACTTTCAGCCCAAGCTTGGCGATCAGCGCCGCCCACTTTCCTTCCTCGCGTTGAATATTGGCGGCATATGCATCCGGCGTGCTGGCGAGCGGCCCGCCGCCATCGCCAATGATGCGCTGCGTGACATCCTCGGAGGTCAGGACGGCGCGCAACGCTTTGTTCAATCGCTCAATGATTGCCCCCGGCGTTCCACCCGGGGCGGCCAGGCCGTAATACTGCACGATATCCAGCCCCCGAAGGCCGGATTCGGCGGCCGTGGGAACATCCGGGATGGCCGCGAGGCGCTCAGGCGCAGCCACCGCGATTGCATGCAGCTTGCCCGCATGGATGTTGCCGATCGCAGGCGGCAACGTGTTGAACGCGAGCATTACATGGCCGCCGACGAGATCGTTCGTGAGCGGGCCGGTGCCCTTATAGGTCACAATGGTAATGCTGGTCCCGGTCATCGCCTTGAATTGCTCGGCACCGAAGTAATTGAGAGTCGGAGGGGGCGGCGTGCCCACGGTGAGCGTGTTGGGCTGCTGTTTGGCGAGCGCAATCACATCGGCGAGCGACCGCGCGGGGACCGAAGGATTGGCCATCACCACGATAGGTACGGAGGCGATCAGCCCGACCGGTGCGAAGTCCTTGGCGACATTGTAGCCGGCGCTGGCGCTGAGACTCACGCCCGTGACCATCAAGAGCAGCGTGTAGCCGTCCGGCACCGCCTTTGCGACGTAGCGAGCGCCGATAACGGAGCCTGCACCGGGGCGGTTTTCCACCAGCACCTGTTGACCAAGAACGTCCGTGAGCTTTTGCGCGATCACACGTCCGATCGTGTCCACGCCGCCGCCAGCCGGATAAGGCACGACAAGCATAATCGTGCGTGAAGGATAGTCATCCGCGCTCGCCGCCCTGATATTAGCCGCGAGATGAAAAACGCACGCGGCAAGAAACACAGAGATGATGCGGCTCCAGCTTAATCGGCCGGTTCGTATGCGGCGGCCCATTTGGCTCTCCCATTCTGGTTGTGGGCATCTTATCCGAGCTCCGCACGGCGTCACTATGGGCCCGCAATCGATGCGGGGATCTCAGGATGTGTTTCCCGTCGACCCTGCATTGAACGGACACGGACGCGACAAAATCGGGGAATAAGGACATGCTGGATGGCCCTTCGCTCGATCCTGCACCCGACCGACTTTTCGGATCTGAGTGGCGTAGCTTTTGCCCACGCCTTGCGCATTGCGTTGGCCGCCAGGAGCAAGTTGCACCTCGTCCATGTCGCGCCGCACGACACCGGTGGCGCATTCGCCTTCCCGCATGTGCGCCAGCTGCTGGTGCAGTGGGGCCTTTCAGAAGAGGACGACCCGCCCTGGCTCATTGCGCAGCGTCTGGGGATTGAAGTCGATACGACACTCATGAAGGGGCAAGAGCCGACCCAGGGCATTCTCGCCTTTCTACGCGACAGCCCGAGCGATCTCAGCGTGCTTGCGACCCACGGACGGGATGGGCTCGAACATTGGCTCAACGGCTCCGTCTCTGAAATTGTCGCCCGTCACTCGGCCGCGCCCACGCTGTTTATTGCGCCGGGTGCACGTGGCTTCGTTTCTCAAGTGACCGGCGAGATCAATCTCCGCCGCGCGTTGGTCCCGATCGATTTTTCACCGCATCCGGAGAAGGCCATCAAAACGGTTCAACTCATCGGCAGGATGCTCACGGGCACGGAGATCGTGTTGCATCTCCTGCATATCGGGCGGACGGCTCCGTCGATCTCGACGGCGGCAATAAGCTCAAGTCGCGCGCCAGAGGTGATGCTCCGGTCGGGGAATGTGGTGAACACGATCATCGATGTGGCAATCGAGTTCGACGTCGATTTCATCAGTATGTCCACTGCAGGCCATCGCAACGTCCTGGATGTATTCCGCGGCAGCACGACCGAGCGGGTCATCCACCATGCGCCGTGCCCGGTGCTCGCCGTGCCTGCGGCATAGCTTCCGGCGCGGGACGTGCAGCAGTCGCGGAGACACCCGAGCGCGGTGCAACCCGGTGAGGATATGCTGACTACGTCGCGGCTTTCCAAGGATGCTCAGATTGCAACAGCCGCTTGCAGAACCATGTCCAAGTCCAGCATGGCACTCACTAATCTGAGGGCGTTTGTCATCCTGCTTGTCATAGCCTTTCACTCGGTTCTTGCTTATCTGGGAGCATCGCCTTCGTGGGCGATTCTGCAGGCGGCGGCCTGGCCTTCGCCGCAGTGCATAAGCTGCGCGACGAAGGCTTTGCTTTGCCGGGTGCTGTCGTGGCGCTATCGCCCTGGACCGATCTCGCCCTCACCGGGCCGTCGTTGCAATCTAACGCCGATGCGGACCCGATGATGAACGTCGGCGGGCTGCCTGTGCTTGCGAATCATTATCTGGCTGGGACCGATCCACACCATCCCTACGCCTCTCCACTCTACGGCGACCCGGCAGGGCTGCCTCCTGCGCTCATTCAGGTCGGCAGCGATGAAATCTTGCGCGACGATGCCGTGCGCATGGCCGAGAAGCTAAAAATCGCAGGATGCGATATCGAGATCGAAGTTTGGCCGCGTATGCCCCATGTATGGCAGCTCTATGCGCGCATCGTCCCGGAGGGGCGCGATGCGATAGAGCACATTGGGTATGTTCCTGCATCGCAAACTCTAGCTCGGTAGATCAAACAACTGTCGCGCCATGTCTGCTATTTTGGGGTCAAGGGGGCGCGGCTTCAAGCGAAGTCCCCTCCCCAGGAGCTCAACCAATACCGTGAAGACGGCAAGGCGCCCGTAGAGCTTGTCGTTGCTCGGAATAAGGAACCAGGGCGTTTGTTTAGTCGAAGTTTTCTCCAGCATGTCCTCGATTGCGACCTCGTAATCTGCCCAGCGTGATCGGTTCCGGAAGTCCTCATATGAGAGCTTCCACCGTTTGAGCGGATTAGTGAGGCGATCCTTGAACCGGCGGACTTGCTCCGCGGGAGTGATGTGCAGAAAGCATTTGGCGATCCGAATGCCGTCCGCGACCATGATTCGCTCGAACTGATTGATCTCCTCGTAAGCTCTCTGCCATTCCCGCTTAGTGGCAAAGCCCTCTACGCGTTCCACCAGAACACGCCCGTACCAGGAACGGTCGAACACGACGGTCTGCCCGGGATCGGGAAGCTTCTCCCAGAATCGTTGCAGATAGTGCTTGCCCTTCTCGTGCGGCAACGGTGCAGCAATCGGATAGACCGTGAAGCTTCGTGGATCCATCGCCCAGCCAAGCCTGCGCACGATGCCGCCCTTCCCCGCAGTGTCCCATCCCTCAAGCACAACCACTGCCCGCTCCCGCGTTCCGAGATAGGCTTGCTGGATTGACCGCATGGTGGACTGCATCCTTTGCAGGCGCCGCTCGTAATCGCCGAACGCAACCGTTGGATGCTTGGTGATTGCGGCCAGCCGCGGGCGTTTCGTAACGATGAGCCCCTTGGATTTCATACCTTTCTCGCATCTCCCTTGCCGCGTCGCCCCGGCTTGATCGGTATCAAGAACCTGCGCAAGGCTTCGCAGCTGCCTTGACACCGGCGAAGCAATATATGTCTTGGGCGGCAGCCTTTTGCAGTGCATTGGAGGGGTGATGCCATTCAGGATCACCATTGCCGGGGATATTGGAAGCGGCAAATCGACGATAGCAAAGCGACTGGCCGAGTTGTCCGGCGTGGAGCCGCTATCGACCGGCGGAATACAGCGGCAACTCGCGCAGGCAAGGGGCCTGAGCGTGCTTGAATTGAACAAGCTCGCCGAAGAAGACCCAAGCATCGACAAGGAAATCGACGGCTACCTTTTGGCGCTCCCCCCCGGGGAACTCGTGGTCGAATCGCGAATGGCGTGGCATTTCGTTCCCGACACCTTGAAAGTGTATTTGTACATATCCGATCGAGCCGCAGCTCGGCGCATCTTGGGAGCGCAGCGGAGCGATGAAGATTATCGCTCGATTTCCGATCCCACGCGGCCCATCCTGGCCAGGCGCGAGAGCGAGATCATCAGGTTCAAGAAATACTACAACGTCGATATAGATGAACTGCGCAATTACGACGTCGTTATCGATACTACGTTTGCGCCTGTGGATGATGTTGTAAAGCAGATCAGCGAATTCAAGGAGACCGCGAGCAAGCCGGCGTGCTTCATCGAGCCGCGCAATCTCGTCCCGACCCGGCGGATCGCCCCATCAGCTCGCCGGGAATTGCGCGACCTGGAAGAGAGCATGGGAAGGCATGGATTCGACCCCTCGAAGCCCTTACGCACCCTCTATGTGGACCATGTTTTTTACATCGTCGACGGTCATGCACGCGCCGCCGCCGCACTGAGAGCCGGAACGCAATTCGTCTCTGCCGTGCTCGCCGCATCCAACGACGAGCCCTATGTTCATGGTTCGAGCGCGCGGCAGTACGTCGCCGATGCCGTGGATCATTCGCTCATCTCGGATTGGCAGACGGCGGTCGGCTTTCGCTATCCAGAGGAGATATGGAAGGGGCGCGCCGGGTCGCACAGGCCGGCAGAATCACTGCTGCCTGGCCAAG
>DATBYX010000432.1:0-2364 GCA_036513475.1 Xanthobacteraceae bacterium
GTCAGCCGACCACAGCGCGAAAGATCCGCATATAGTTGCCACCCGCGATCTTTCCGGCCTCCTCGGGGGTGAAGCCGCCGCGCAGCATTGCCGCAACGAGGTGCACCCATTGCGTGTAGTCCTGCACGGTTCCCGGCGTGACATGCTGGTCGGTGCCGATGCTGACATGATCGACCCCGACGATTTCGGCCATCTCCTTGAGGCCGTCGACGTATTTGTCGAGGCTCGAGAAGAAGTGCCAGATGCCGATCGAGCCGCCGGTCTCGGCGATCGCCCGCGCATGATCAGAGGTTATCTGCCGCCCTTGCAGTGGCGTTGGCCCCATTGCCCGCGACCTGGACAGAGCGGTGTGCGACAGCAGCAGCGGTTTCGTCGCGATTTTGACCGCCTGCTTCACCATGTCCTCGGTCGCGTGCGCGACGTCGCAGACGAAGCCTAGCCGGTGACAGGCGCGGATCACCTCGGCGCCGAATGCGGTGAGACCCTGATGGGTGATGGCGCCGGTCTGGAAGTCGCCGATGTCGTTGGGCGTGTAGTGCACAAGTTGCAGGTGCCTGATGCCGCGCTGATGCGCTTCCTCCAGTCGCTCGAGCTTCCCGTCGAGGAAGTCAAGCCCCTCCACATCGGCAACGATTGCGGGCTGCCCCGCTTTGTGCGCCGCCTCGAGATCGGCCGCGCAAAGGGCGCGACGCAGGCCATGGTTGGCGACCGTCTCATCCATCCAGGCGAGGCGCTCAAGATGGTGCCTATAGAGCTGGCCCGGCTCAGGCGTGCGCACCGCGGCTAGAACGCCCTCCGCATTCCTGCCAAGAATGGGGCCGTCCGGAACATCGGCCAGGCATGCGACCGCGAGCGATCCCGCCCTCATGGCGTTTGCGAGGTCGTCGTTCGGCGGCGCTTTCGACGTGATCCCGGTCTTGCCGCCATGCGTGTGGACATCGACGGAGATGGATTTGCGCACGACGTCGAGTGCGGCAGAGGCGGTCTCGGCCGTCTGGGCAGCGGGTGTCGAACCGCTCGGTCCGACATGGCCCGTGAGCATGGCGCCGACCGAAGCCATCGCCGTGCTCAATATCCAGTGTCGAGGCGTGAGGGCGTACCCGTGACCGCAGCAATCCATGCCGTCCTCCATAGAATGCGCCGGCGCTAATATTGAGGTCCGGCCAGCACTCCGCCACAAAACTTCAGAAGCGCGGTCAATGGGACTGAAAACGCTAGCTGATTCAGCAGATCAGCGGAACCAGCGGTCCGACATGATCAGTTCGACTTGCTTGTTCTCGACCGAGTCACCCCGCATCTCGCTGCCATCCGGTTTAATACGGCCGTGACGGTCGACACCGTCGAACGCCGCGGCGCCGATGCGCACCATCACCAGCGGCTCCTCGCTCGTCGCCTTGAACCAATAAAACGTGCCCCGCGGCAATAGCACGCCTTCATTCTTGCCGATCGTGCGCGTCTCGTCGTTTGGCCCATAGAACGTCGCTTCCCCCTGCAGGACGACGAAGGTGTGGTCTTCGTTCGGGTGGGCATGCAGACCGTTCTCGCCGTCTGCCGCATAGGTCTTCAGCACGACCCACATCTTGTCCGATGCGGCAACCGGGGTATCGGTGCGGCCTTGCCGCGGAAGCTGAGCCTCCAGCTTGAAGAAGGCCGGCTTTCCCCGACGACCTGCGCCTTGACCTTGGCGCGCAGATCTTCAGGGCTTTGAGCGATGTTCACGGTTCCGTCAGGCGGCATGGCGATCTCCTGCATCGGGATTCGGTAAGGCTAGGGCGCGGTCTCTACGGTGTCAAATCGGCTTCAAGGCCGTTCGGCATTCTGCTCTCGCGGGCTAAGACGGATGATGCTACCTCACCAGTAAGATCTGCGGCGTCGCGCACTGCTACACCCGTTCACCGACTTCACGTGACTTACTTAAACTGAGAGTCTAGATCACACGATTTTCCGCCAGGACTGACAGTTCCGCGCGAGACAGCCCCAATTCGTCACACAAGATTTCCGTATTGTGCTCGCCGATCAGCGGCGCCCGTCTGGAAATCCGCCATGGAGAGCTGTTGTAGATGGCCGCTTCGCCTGGATAGATGAAGCTGCGGCCGAACTCCGGGTGCTCCACCTCTTTCCAGAAGCCGCGATCATGCAGGTGGGGGTCATCGAGGAGAGCCTCCGGGGTTCGCACCGCGCCCCAGGTGAAGCCGCGTTCCTGGGCAGCGTGGTAGACCTCCTCTGCCGGCAGGCTGGCAATGAAATTGGCGACGAGATCATCGATGATGTGAGATGTGTTCGCTGCAATGACTGCCGGGTCCTGGTATTTAGGATCCTTGAGATCGCCGGCCATGCCGTTGGTGTCCAGCAGCTCTGCCAGGT
>DATBYX010000433.1:0-2998 GCA_036513475.1 Xanthobacteraceae bacterium
TTCACGTACCGGCTCACGCCCAGACGGCAGCTGGTAGAAAACGACTGGAACTCTTTTCAATGTCGGCTTTCTTAGTACCAAATTTGGTACGAGCTGCCAAGCCTTAAAACGAGGCCTTTCAGTGCATTATGCTCTCCGGAGATCGCGGACGGCGGCGTTTCCCAGCGCCTGGAGCGCCTCCTGATAAGCCGCGGTGTCATGGGCTGCGATGGCCTGCGCCACGCTCGGGAATTCGGAAATCACGATGCGTTCCTTCAAGCCTGCTTCGTAGGCGGCGACCGCATTGCCGCGCGCGAGATAGCGCCCGCCGAACGGCGCGATCGCCGGCCCGGCGAGCGTGGCATAGGCGGCAAGTTTCTCAGCATCCGAAATCGAGCGATATGCGGTGACCCAATACGCTTTCGCCATGGCAATCTTCCCTCTGCTTACCGGCCTTGGCGGCGCCGTCGCGAGATCAGTGTGGGCACGCTCAAGCTCGCTGAACCACCACGGACATGTCGCCCGCCTTGCGCCGGTGGGCCGGCTTGACTGTGACTTCCACATCCTGGCCGAGAGCCGTCAGGAACTCCATTAACCGGCCGACCGACACCGAGACCGGCCGGCAGCGCATGAGGGTGGAGACCTGGGCCTGCGTGGTGCCCAGCAGTCTGGCGGCTTCGCTCTGAGTCAGACCACGCTCTTTGAGAAGCTTGTAGATTTGTACGGTGAGCTTGGCTTTCAGCAATTCCTGCTTGGCGTTTCGGAAGCCAAGATCGGCAAACACATTGCCGCTGCTCTCCTCATGATCGCGCTGGCGCTTCATTGTGCCCCTTCCTTCATCCTCTGCGTGTCCAATTGCTCCGCGCGCCGCTGACGTTCCTTTATCAAACGATGTCCGCCTGGGATGCGTCAGCCCTTGAAGATATTCTCGCGATGGTATCGAAGGTGAGCTGGATGCGGGGATATTTCAGGTCGGCTTGGAATCACTAATTTACGATCTGCGCGAAATAGATTGGTAATGGCGGGAGGTAAATGACCGGAAGCTGCCAAAATTGTGAAATCATCATCGACCGAGACAAGGCCGCGGTCGAACATCCAATGGATGGTGCCTGATAGGGCAAGTCCGTTCCGCACAGAATCTGAGCGCCCGCAGCCACGGGCCGAATGTGCGCAGCCTGAACTTCAGCACGCCCGCCACCATTTATGATCTGCAGTCCAGTCATGGCGCAGGTGTTGAAGTAGGCTGCCTTGACCGATACAGCGAATGCCGCATCACGGAACGGTCGCGCTACCATCATCTCAACAATCGGTCGTTCAAAGAGCTTTGCCTCTTCATCAAATGCTGCCGGCAGGCCTTCTGCCGCCGGCTTGCTTCCAGATTCGATAAGGGTCCGCACAAAGCCGGACTTCAGGATAGTATCGTATTCGACATCGGTTATGGTTCGGACGGCGCGACCGAACGCGCCTTTGCTGGTCCCACCGTCGCTCCGTCGCAGTCCTTGCTCATAGTAAAGCTCGCCATCTTTGAATGGCACTGCTCGATCGAATTCGAGATAGTCAGTGACGTAAGCGTAGAAGTGGTCCTCCCGTCGCGGATCGGGTGCTATTCGCTGCACGTGAGCGGTGGCAAAATAGGACTGTCGTCCGCCACGGCTTTGCAGATCGGCTGAGGTTCGGCGAGGTTCATAATAGATAATCCAGTCACCGACAGTGACCTCGACTTGTCTCAAATAAGCGCGTGGAAAATGGTAACGGTCCTCCGGAAGATCGTCATAATGCGGTTCGACCTTAGTGGTGAACACGGCCTTCGTCACTGGCCAGCTCTCAAGTCGTAAACAGGGCCTATTCTATCAAGCTTGCATCGAAGCTGAAAAGTCATACGGGTGTAATTCGTACTATAAACGAATTGCGCGGCTGTGCAGGGGCGTGGAAGCATCGCAATGGAGGGTTCAACATAACGCCGCCTGTTTTGGTCGGGGATAATTCTCAAGGGGATGCTCGCACGATTTGCCTAGTTGGCCCATCATAGCAGTGATTCGCTGTGCTGATTCGGTGCGCCATGGCTCGTGACGATCAACCGGACCTTTTCGGAACGGAGACACAGGACGACTTGTTCGACGAGGACGCGGCGCCTGTCGAATACCGGGCCGATCCGGACAAAGTGCGCGCGCGCTTGCACCGGATTCTGGCCGAGGCGCGTGCCGCGCGGAAGCTTCCGTGGGAACCGACGCGTGTGTCGCTTTATCGGACGATCTTCCCGCAGATGACGAACTGGCTCCCCGAGGATGAAGGTGCCCAGTTGCGGTTCGAGTTCGAGTCAGAGCTGGCCCGGTTGAAGGCTGCGTAGCCATTCGTTCAGTCAACCGAAGGGCACATCCGCAAGCAGTGGTGCCAAGCACGGCGTGACTTTCGAGGATGCAATGACCGTGTTTCGCGATCGGGTCGCCCGCTCGATCCTCTACCGCGATCACGATCCGAACGAGGAACGCCGGGTCACGCTGGCCGAGCCATTCACTGGTAATCTGCTTGTGGATGTGCACACTTGTAGAGAAATGGACCCTTACCGGGCTGCGTGCGCATCATCTCGGCGCGTCGACCGACCCGGAGCAGAGGCGCGGCAATACCGGCAGATATCCCATGAGCTCCGACAAGAAGAGAAACGAATACGATTTCTCGAAAGCAGTGCGCGGTTGATGACAAGGATCAGCGCAATTCAGCCTAAGTAGCCGCAAGAATGGCCAAACTTCCTTCAGCTCGACTGTTATGTGAGCAATGCAAAAATTCGTCGCATGTCCATGAGGTCGTAACATGAAGATGATAGGTAGCAAGATTGAGCACCCGATTTTGGTGACGCTCGCCGCGCTTGTTCTCGTTTTTTCCGCGGTCGGCGTCGAGCAAGCAGCGGCGCAAGAGGGCCTTCCGCGGACGCCCTTGATCGAGCAAGGACCGGCTGTCGCTCCTTACAACCCACCCGCGGTGAACAATCCTAGCGAGCGCGTCATGCAATCAGACCAGTCTT
>DATBYX010000434.1:0-10600 GCA_036513475.1 Xanthobacteraceae bacterium
CAGCTTCTGCACCAGCACATGGCCGCGAGCCTCGAACGAATTTTCGCGGGATATTTCATCGCCTGCGCCATCGGCATTCCACTCGGGCTGCTCATGGGCCTGAGCACACGGGTGAAGGCGGTGTTCGATCCGATCGTTGAGTTCTATCGGCCGCTGCCACCGCTCGCGCTCTACACCTTGCTCGTCATGTGGCTTGGCATCGGCGATACCTCGAAGATCGCCCTGCTGCTGCTGGCGGCGTTGCCGCCGCTCTCCATCAGCGCGATGCAGGCTGCACGCTCGATTGATATCGGACATGTCCGCGCCGCTCAGATGCTCGGCGCAACGCGCATGCAGCTCTTCCGGCACGTGTTTCTGCCATCGTGCCTGCCCGGCATCTGCACCGGAATGCGCATCAGTCTCGGCTTCACCTACACGGTACTGGTCGCGTCCGAGATCGTGGCGGCGACCGCGGGCTTGGGCTGGATGGTCTGGGACGCCAGCAAGTTCCTGCTGAGCGATGTCGTGATCATGGGATTGTTCGTCCTCGGATTGACCGGCCTTGCGCTCGATTGGGTCATCCGTCGGCTTGAGCGCGTCATCACCCCGTGGCGGTTCGTCTGACGCCATCGAAAGGAGCCTACGACAATGGCATGGAAGCGCTTGCTTATCGGCATCCTGGGATCGATCGCCTTGGCACAGGGCGCATCGGCCCAGCAGAAGCCCGACAAGGTCGTCATCGGTTACCTCAATCTGGTGAACGCGCAACTCGTTGCCAAGGCGCTCCGGCTGCACGAGAAGGAGCTGGGCGTGCCGGTCGAATGGGTGAAGTTCGGCTCCGGGGGCGATGTCAATCGCGCCGTCGCGGCGAACCAACTGAGCTTCGGGGGCGTCGGCAACCCGCCCGCAACCCTCGGCGTCGGCCGCGGCTTGAGCTACCGGGGCATCTTCGTGCTCAACATGCTCGGCCCGGTGGAATCGTTGGTGGTGCGCGAGAGCAAGACCATTACGAAGCCCGAGGACCTCGTCGGCAAGACCGCCGCCGCGCCTTTCGGCTCGACTACGCATTACCTGATCATCGCCTATTTGCGTGCTGGGGGCGTTGACCCGAACACCGTCAAGCTTCTCGATCTCGCGCCAAGCGATGCGGTGGCTGCGTGGCTGCGCGGCGATATCGATGCCGCCTATGTATGGGAGCCCTCGCTCAACAAGATGGTCATGAACGGCGGCAGGATTCTGACGGACAGCGCAACCATGGCCGCGCGCGGTTATCCAACGTGGGATGTCGCAGTGGTGATGGACGACTTCGCGACAAAGTATCCTGATCTGGTTGCCAAATTCGTGAAGTCGGAATGCGCCGCGGTCGAGTTCTGGCTCAAGAAACCAGAGGAGACGGCTTCTCTCATTGCCAAGGAGCTCAGCCTGCCGATCGATGACGCGACACGGATGATGAAGGGCACGAAGGTCGTTCCGTGCGCGGAGCAGATCACCGGCACTTATCTTGGAACATCAAAAGCAAAGGGAAAGTTTGTCGATACGCTGGTATCGACGGCGACATTTCTCACCGAGCAGAAGCGACTGCCGAAGGTCGAGGCGCGAGCGACCTATGAGGAGTTCATTGCGCCGAGATATCTCGAAGCAACCATTGGAAGCAACTAAGCCGCTCGAGCTCCGGCCCAGATCCACGAGACATGAGCGCTCCGCCCGCCACCACCGTTTCGGCTGCCGCGACTTTGCCAGCGGTGCCGCTCGCGCGATCGCGAGCAGGCAAAGTCACGTTCAAGGACGTCGTCGTCCGTCTCGGCAATGCGAGCGAGCGCCGGCTCGTTCTTGACCGCATCTCGCTCGACGTTCCGGGCGGGCAATTCGTGTGCGTGCTCGGACCGTCCGGCTGTGGAAAGTCGACCCTGCTCAACGTGCTCGCGGGCTTCGTCACGCCCACAGGCGGACGCGCGGGCGTCGACGGCGATCCCATCGCCGGACCCGGTGCCGATCGCGGCGTGGTTTTTCAGAATCCGACGCTATTTCCCTGGAAGACCGTGCTGGCGAACGTAAGCCTCGGGCCGTTGTTGGCGGGCACTGGTGCCGCCGAAGCGGAACGCATCGGCCGGACCTTGCTGGCGCGCATCGGTCTGTCGCCACGCGCCGAGAGCTTTCCCAGCCAATTGTCCGGCGGGATGCAGCAGCGCGTCGGCATTGCCCGGGCGCTCGCCAACAATCCGCGCGTACTGCTGATGGACGAGCCATTCGGTGCCCTCGATGCGCAGACACGCTCGATGATGCAGCGCGTGCTGCTCGATGTGTGGGGGGAATTCGGCGTCACCGTAATCTTCGTCACGCATGAGATCGACGAGGCGGTGGTTCTCGCCGATCGCATCCTGGTCATGAGCGCGTGCCCTGGCCGGATCATCGACGACATCCCAGTGTCGATTGGACGGCCGCGCGCCGAGGACGTGATGTTCCTGCCCGAGTTCAATGAGATCAAGCGACGCTGCTTCGAGCACATCCGGCGTGAAAGCACGAATGCATTCGCGCTGCCGCAACCGGCTTGAGTGATACGAGATCACGAGCGAGAGGAGAAATTCAATGCGATCGACTTTGGCGCGTCAGACGAGCCGCCGAACGTTGCTCATGCTTGTGGGCGTTACCGCTCTTGCAGATATTACAGCAGCACAGGCCGGCGAAAAGGTTCGCCTGGCGCAGAACCAGGGTCCCATCTCCGGCGTATCGATCGTGGCGGATCGACAGGGCCTGTTTGCGAAGAACGGCCTTGACGTCGAGGTCAGCAACTTCACCACCGGCAAGCAGTGCCTCGATACCGTGATGGGCGGTGCCGCGGACATTGCGACGACCGCTGAAGCGCCGACGACGGCGGCGGCGATGTCGGGGCAGAAGATCGCGTTTCTTGCGCGCACGGAATACTCCTACATCAAGATGCTGACCGCTGCCGCCGCTGGCATCCGCAAGCTCCTCAAAGGCAAGCGGATCGCGTTCACCGCCGGGACTGGCGGCGAAGTCTACACGATGGAGCTGCTCAAGGCAGCCATCCTTGGCAAGGACGATGTTACTCTCGTCAATCTGCGGCCGCAGGACATGGTCGCGGCGTTATCGAGCGGCAGCATCGACGCCTATGGAACTTGGGAGCCGCACATCAACAACGGCATCAAGGCGCTGGGCGTTAAGGCCAGGCCGCTCGATACGAAAGGCATCTATGCCGAAACTTTCAACATCGTGATGATGCAGAACTACCTGCAGAAAAATTCCGCCGTTGCGACGAGCTTCCTCAAATCCCTGGTCGAGGCAGAGGCCTGGATCAAGGCCAACCGCAATGAAGCGATCAGGATCGTCTCCGAGTTCGTGAAGATGCCCGCAGAGGACCTCAGCCCGATCTGGGACGACTACGTCTACGAGGTGGCGCTTGATGACAAGACACTCGGCGTGCTCAACGCTCATGCCGGCTGGCGGCTCGCGACCGGCAATCATCCGCCCGGTGCAGTAATGCCCGATTGGCACACGGTGATCTTCACTGCGCCCCTCAAGAGCGTCGCCCCTGACAGAGTGACCCTGTCATTTTGACATGCTGACCGTGCTGTAAGGCGATGGACGCTGCGCCGCGAGCGACAACGAGATGGATCGAGGCCCTCGCCCTGTGGGTCTCGATTCCGTTGTTTTTGGGCGCTTGGCAGATCGCCTCTACGGCGGGCCTCGTCAACGAGCTGCTGTTTCCCCCACCAACAAAGGTCGCCGTGGCGCTTTGGCACGAGCTGATGAACGGAACGCTGCTGCTCGATCTCGGGATGAGCGTGACGCGCGTTGTGATCGGTTTTGCCAGCGGCGCGGCTGTTGCAATCATGGTCGGGCTGCTCACCGGCCGCTATCAGGTTATCTCCAATCTGTTGGCGCCAATCTTCCAGCTGCTGCGGCCAATTCCGCCGATCGCGTTCGTTCCCATTGTCATACTCTGGTTCGGCTTATCGGAATGGGGCAAGTGGTTCCTCGTCTTCTGGGGCGTTTTCTTCACGGTCTGGGTTGCCACTCACCTCGGTGTGCAGCGCGCCGATCCGGCATTGATCCGCGCCGCACGATCGCTTGGCACTCCCGACCGGTTGTTGATCCGGGACGTAATTCTGCCGTCCGCGCTGCCGACGATTTTTGTCGGGTTACGCACCGCGGTGAGCATCTCGTTCTACACGCTGGTCGCGGCTGAGCTCGCCGGCGCTTTCGCCGGGCTCGCCTACCGGATCGATCTTGCGCACCAGAATATGCAGACCGGCCAGATGCTCGGCGGCCTGGTGATGCTTGGGATCGTATCGGCTGCCGCCGATCGGGGATTTGCGGCGCTCTCGCGCCGATTCGTGTGGTGGATTTGATCGGTGGGCCAGTTGCTCACGATCCGCGCTCCGGGAGAAACACCGCCCGCGCATAAAGCCGCGCGCGGGCAAATCACCATCGACGGGCTGGTCGTCGCATTCGGCGACAAGGATGCCCGCAGGACAGCGGTCGATCAGATCAGTCTCGACGTAGCCGCGGGCGAATTCTTGTGCGTGCTCGGCCCCTCCGGTTGCGGCAAGTCGACGCTGCTCAACACAGTTGCGGGCTTTCTCGCGCCGCGGGCCGGAAAGGTGGCGATCGACGGCATCGCGGTTCGCGGACCTGGCGCCGATCGCGGCGTGGTTTTCCAGCAGCCCACCTTGTTTCCATGGAAGACGGTGTTGGGGAATATTGCCTACGGCCCGCGCGTCGCGGGCCGTGGGCGCGCCGAAGCGAATCGCATCGCGCACGACATGATGGCAATGGTCGGACTGAGCGCGTTCGCCGACTATTATCCGCAAGCCCTGTCGGGAGGCATGCAGCAACGCGTCGGGATCGCCCGCGCGCTCGCCAATTCTCCCAACGTCCTGCTGATGGACGAACCGTTCGGCTCGCTCGATGCGCAGACGCGCACGATGATGCAGGAGGCGCTGCTCGGCATCTGGGAGGAGCTACACACTACGGTGCTGTTCGTGACGCACGACATCGAGGAGGCGATCTTTCTCGCTGATCGCGTCGTGATCATGAGTGCGGCTCCCGGCCGGATCATCGACGAGATCCACGTGACACTGCCACGACCGCGCGATGCCGATGTCGTCTATGCGCCCGAATTCGTTCGGCTCAAGCGGCATTGCGCCGGCCTCATTCGCATGGAAAGCCTGCGCGCCTTCCAACAGCAGAACGTTGCCGCCCGGGACGCATAAAACCGAGGGTGGTACGCAAGCCATTCTGCAGGTTCAAGCCCGTCCGTGCTCTCGGAGCGGAACAGCGACCCGGTTCGCCCGCGCCGACGAGACTCATCTAATAAACCGTCCTGGCTGTCGGCTGTCTTTTGCTGCAGTGCACGTTTTGCTGCACTGCATCAGTCAGGTCTGGCATTTTGATAGCCACAAGCCACAGTTCCGTGTATATTGATAGATGTTGAGCATTGGCCCTCACCTGCCGGACAGCCCAAAATGTTCCTGCGCCAACTCGAATACCTGGTGGCGCTCGCCCAGGAGCAGCATTTCAGCCGAGCGGCTCGGCATTGCAATGTCTCGCAGCCGAGTCTTTCAAACGCCATCAAGCAGCTGGAAACGGAGTTCGGAACTCCGATCGTTTTGCGGCACCAACGGTTTCAGGGCTTCACTGCTGAAGGAAGTCGGGTCGTCGAGTGGTCCAAACGGATTCTGGCGGACCGAGACGCCATGCTGCAGGAGCTCTCGGTCCTCAAAAACACGCTGTCGGGACGAATTCGACTGGGAGCAATGCCGACAAGCTCTCCGGTATTGCCTCGAATTAATGCTTGTTTTCTGCAGCGACACCCCGGTGTGCAGGTAGACGTAAGCTTTCTCGGACTCGACGAGCTGCGGGTCAAGTTGATCAATTTCGAGCTTGACGTCGGCATCACGTATATCGATCAGAAGCATCCGCCGCCCCTGACCAGCCGTCCGTTGTACAAGGAATATCTGAGCCTGCTGGTGCCGGACGAGACGGGCTTCCCAGCCGGCACAACTACCTGGTCCAGCGCCGCCGGCCTGCCGCTTTGCCTGCTGGCGCCCCACATGCACGAGCGACAGATCATCGACGCTGCGTTCGCGTCGGTGGGCAAGGCGCCGACGCCCCTGGTCGAGTCGGACTCCATCGTGAACCTCGCGTTCCACACCATGCTGGGCGGCGTGGTGACGGTCATCCCCAGCCATTTTGACCTGGTCATCGGCGCCTTTCCAGGAACGCGAATCGTGAAGCTCATCGAGCCTGAGGTGGTCCGAGAAGTGGGGCTGATCTGGGTGGATGGAGACCCGATGCTGCCAATGGCGAAAGCCATGCTCGACGCGGTGCGGGATTTGATCATTCCCGAGTTGATGCCGGCCACGCCGCTCAAGGCTTCGAACGGGCGCGGCACGCGGCCCTTGCATCGGCATGGCCACCGCGTCGCATCCCGTTGATTGATCCTCGCCATCTTGGTCGCTATCCAGGTACTCGCGATGGCTTCGAGCCGGGGCTGATCCTGGCGCAGGTATGGCGGCAACTTTCTCGCGCATCCGCATGAACAAGGAGCTCAGAGCGCAATTGCGCCGGCTGCGCCGGCGTTCTTGATAGCCGCAGGAAATTGGCTCATTCGCCGTCGTCGTTTGACAG
The DNA here is from genome assembly GCA_036513475.1 of Xanthobacteraceae bacterium. Lineage (GTDB taxonomy): Bacteria > Pseudomonadota > Alphaproteobacteria > Rhizobiales > Xanthobacteraceae > VAZQ01. The sequence goes on from DATBYX010000434.1 coordinate 6,631, forward strand.
CCGGAAGCACCGTCCATAGGCTTCACAGAAAACAACGCACCGGGATGGGAAGATTACGGGCTCTCCGCCAAGGGAGGAAACAATGCGTTATCATCGTAGTGCGCCAAGCTTGAAGCCGTCTTTCGTGTCTGACCTAAGACGAAGTCCCGGGTCTCACCCGTTGCTGCTGAGATTATTAGTGGTCAGCTCCTGCATGCTGGGATGGGCGCAGCTGGGATGGTCCGAGGAAGTCAAGGACTACGGCAAGCCGGGCAGCCCGATCAATCTCGTGATTGGCTACCAGCCCTATTACACCGAGTCCTGGTCGGGCGTGATCATGCGGGGCAAAAAGTTCTATGAGAAATATCTGCCTGCTGGTTCGCAGGTCGATTTTCAGATCGGTCTGCAGGGCGCCATCATTGTGAACGGCATGTTGGCCGGCAAAGTCGATGTCGGTTACGTCGGCGACATGCCCGCGATCGTGTCCACCAGCCACGCCGATGTTCGCGACATCCGCATGGTTTCGGTGCTGGGCCTCGGATACGACCAATGCAACGTGTTTCTCGTGCGCAATGATGCGCCCACATTTCAGTCGCCGGAGCAGGCGATAAATTGGCTCAACGGCAAATCCGTCGCAGTACCGAAGGGAAGCTGCACCGACCGCTTCGCCCAGGCCGTGTTCAAGCGCTTCAAGATCGCCCCCTCCGAATACCTCAACCAGAGCATCGAGGTAATCACCAGCGGATTTCGCGCCGGCAAGCTCGATGCAGCGGTGATTTGGGAGCCGACGGCATCGCGGCTGGTGCTGGACAAGCTGGCACGCAAGGTCGCAACCGGCGCCTCGGTCGACGAGAACGACGGCGGCTTCATGGTGATGCCCAGAGCCCTGATCGACCAGCGTCCAGATGTCGCGAAGGCATGGCTGGAGGCGGAGCTGGATGCGCAGCTCTATTTCGCCGATGAAAAGAATGCCATGTCAGTAGCGGGCATGGCCCTCGAGCAAACAACCGGGTTTCCGCAAAAGACACTGTGGTACTCGGCCTACGGCACGTATCCCAAATCGGAGGGCGGGACGGCGACGAGGATCGTTTTGCCCTACACCTTCACGCCTCAGGCGAAGGAGCTGATTGGCAAGGCAGCGAAGTTCCTGGTCGAGATCAAGAGTATCAAGGCGGACATCCGTTCCGAAGCCGTGGTACCTACATTCGCTGACGAAATCTTGAAAAAACGAAATCTGTCGGCTCCTGTGGGCGAGGTAAAGGCGCTGCCTGATTCCGCTTATTCGGGTTCCTGACGGCGTCCGATCCCCGACCGACGCTTCATTAACGGAGCTGAGGACGGCCTGCGGCGTAGTCCAGTACCGAGAGGGCTCGCGTGAAAGACCTCCAGTCTGCGTTCGCCGGAGACGTGAACGTCAGCCTCTCACCTGCTTCGTTGCCTGCCGCCAAGCCGGGCGACGGAGCGGGGCGCCAGGAAACAGTAGTCTTCCGCCTGACGCGCTGGCTGCGCAGCCCACGACCCTACCTGATGCTGGTGGGGTTCGCGCTTTTCCTCGGGTTCTGGTATCTGACGGTTGAAGTCTGGAAGCTTCCTCGGTTTGCGCAGATGCCGGGCCCAACCGATGTCATAACCGAATGGCTGAGCCCGGATCCCTCGTATGGGCTCTCCATCTACTCGCCGGAATATTATCAACACATATGGGTCAGCTGGCGCCGCGTGTCCATCGCATTCCTGCTGGCAACCGCGACGGGCGTACCGCTCGGACTGTTCCTTGGGTGGTCGCAACGGTTCAAGGACTACGTTTTCCCCGTGTTCGAGCTGCTGCGCCCGATTCCACCGCTTGCCTGGGTTCCGCTCGCGATCATCATGTTTCAGGGGTCGGAAACGCCTATTGTGTTTCTGACCTTCCTTGCATCTTTCTACGCCACGACGCTCAACACCATGCTCGGGGTCGAATCCATCGACGCCTCTTTCGTGCGCGCCGCCTATTGTCTTGGAGCAAAGAGACCTCAGGTGTTCCGGCACGTCATTGTGCCGGGTGCGATGCCATTCATCTTCACCGGCCTCCAGATTTCAGTGGGGGTCGCCTGGTTTTCGCTGGTCGCAGGCGAAATGGTCTCGGGGCAATACGGGCTCGGATATCTGATCAACACCTCCTATACCATGGTGCAATATCCGACCATGGTCATCGGCATGATCACGCTCGGACTCGTCGGGTACCTGACCAGCGCCGCAGTGCGCATGCTCGGCAATTACCTCATGCAGTGGCGGGCACGCGAGCTCGCAATCGGGGCTGAAAGGTGAACTACGAGCCGGCGCGGTCGCGCGGCAGCCCGGACCTCGCTGCAAACGCGCCGGGTGCGCAAGAGCGGCGCACGGGCGCAATCCGCATCGCCAACGTGGTCAAGATTTACGGCTCGGAGGGGGCCGGTATCCGCGCAGTCGATGATTGCACCTTCGATGTTCCCGCCGGGAAAATTACCGTCGTGGTCGGTCCTTCCGGGTGCGGAAAGACCACGCTGCTGAACGCGATTGCCGGATTTCACAGCATAAGCTCGGGCACGATTTATCTCGACGACACGCTGCTGTGCGGTCCCGGCCGGCCGCAGGCGGATCCTGGCCCGGATCGAATCGTGGTGTTTCAGAACGGCGCCCTGTTTCCCTGGAAGACCATCATCGACAACGTGTCGTTTGGCCCAATCGTGCAGGGGCGCCTCACCAGGAAAGAATCGATCGAGAAAGCCCGATTCATGCTTGCCGAATCGGGGCTCCGGAATCTCGAGAGCAATTATCCGGGGGAAATCTCATCCGGTATGCGCCGCCGGGTCGAGATCGCACGCGCGTTGATGAATGATCCCAAGGTTCTGCTGCTGGATGAGCCGTACCGTGCACTCGATTCGCTGACCAAATCCGTCATGCACGAGGCGTTGCTCGAGACCTTCGACAGGAATCAAGTCACCATCTTCTTTATCACCCACGACCTCGAGGAGGCGATTTTTCTTGGAGACCACGTCGTGATCATGACGACGCGGCCTTGTCGGCCCAAGAAGATTCTCACTGTCGATATTCCCCACCCCCGCGATTACAGCATACTGACCGCGAAACGGTTTCGCGAATACTTGGATGAGACCGTTGAGGCGGTTCACGAGGAAGCGCTCAAGGCCTTTGCCGCCGGCGAAAGGGAGCGCTGAATGCCGACGGCGGTCGCTTTCACGAAACGGGCATCTCAACTCCTGGGGAGCGTGACGTTCTGGCGCGGCACTGTCGCCATCGTGGCCTTCATCCTGATTTGGGAGATCGCTTCCCGCACAGGTCTTTCGCGGGTTCCTGCACCCAGTGGGGTGGTTCTCACCTTCAACGACCTCATGCGCGACCCGAGCTACTGGTTCAGCTGGTATTTGAGCGTGCGGCGCGTGTTTACCGGCTTTATTGCTGCAATGCTGCTGGGCATTCCGCTGGGCCTCGGCATGGCGGTAAGCCGGACCTTCTACGGGATTTCGTTTCCGGTATTTGAAGTATTGCGACCGATTCCGCCGCTGGCATGGGTTCCGGCTGCCATCATCTTCTGGCCGACGCAGGAGCTGTCCATCATGTTCGTGACATTTCTCGGCGCGTTCTACACCGTGGTCATCAACGTGATCGGCGGTGCCCAGACAATCGACGTGCGCTATTTCCAGGCGGCGCGCTCGATGGGCTCATCGGGCTGGGACATCTTTCGGCGCATAATTCTGCCGGCCACGATTCCCTCTATTGTCGTCGGCGCGACGGTCGGCATCGGAATTGCATGGGCCGTCGTGGTCGCCGCCGAGATGATCTCCGGCGGCGGGAGCGCCGGATCGATGGGCGGTGCAAAAGGCGGCGGACTGGGCTTCTTTATCTGGAATTCGTATGTGGGTGGATCTTATACCCAGATCGTAGTCGGTATGATCAGCATCGGGATTGCCGGATACATTTCGAGCGCGCTGCTGCGCAAAATGGGAGAGATGGTGAC
>DATBYX010000435.1:0-11829 GCA_036513475.1 Xanthobacteraceae bacterium
GTAGGCTACGTACCACAACATGCCGCGATGCGTCATGATCGCGCCCTTGGGGCGTCCGGTGGAGCCGGATGTGTAGGGCTGAAAGGCCTGCGTATTGTCCTCGATTACAGGAGGCTCGATCGCAGGTGCGGGCTGTGCGAGTTCAGTCTCGAACGGCAGAAAGCCCTCGCTTGTGTCATCGAGCAGCAATCGTTGCCGCAACGGCAAGCTGCGCGCAATCGAGAGCGCATCGCGATGAGCGGTGGGATCGACGAGCGCAAGCACGCATGCGGCATCGCCGATGATGTCGGTCAACGTAGCAGCAGCGAGCCGGATGTTGAGCGGGAGCGGGATTGCGCCGGCGCGCATGGATCCGAAGAAAAATTCGATGAACTCGGTGCGGTTGCCCGTCTTCCCCTTCGTTTTCCTGGTCTCCCGCCGAACGATAAAAAAGCCCTCCTCAGTTTCGCTGATCTAGCGTCGGCGAGAATTCGCAAGCGTGATCGTTTGTCGGACCCCCAGGCGGGGGCACCGCAAGCGCTGCCTCGCTGAATAGGGCTGGTGGTAACAATCAGAGAATGAGATCGGGTTCGGGTCTCGCAGCAGACTCCGCGCTTGCTGCTTTTTCGTCTCGGCAATCTCCCCTGCACAAGTTGATAAGATTTACGCTAAACCCATTTCAAATCCGCCGGGGCCGGGCAACCCAACCTTTGCATGTGACAGGTATATCTCCCGGATAAGCTCGTGGCTGCAGGGTTGATCAAAATCCTCCCTGAAGTGTCGTCAGCGGCGTCGGCATAATGGTGAGTGCAATGAATCGCTTTTACTTCCACTTGGCATCGAGAGAGAACACCATCTGTGACGACAAAGGTCGCGACTTCGGCGATCTTGCAGCCGCCCACCGGCATGCCATGTTGCTGATTCACAAGATAGTTGCGTTAGATGACGTCGATTGGCGCGGCTGGTGTATCAAGGTAACGGATGCAACGCAGAGATCGGTACTTACGGTACTTTTTCCGCAGAGTTACTATCGCCAGTTTGGAAGCCCTGTAGCACAGCCTGATCGTGATACAGCCGGCAGGTAAATTAACAGAGATGACGCCAACAATCATTCATTAAGGAAGCTACCAACTGGATTAGGATTAGGCAGCTGGATTTATCCAATTAAACTCTTGCCGTTTAGAGTGGCCTGAATTCGTCAGGAATATTCTCGGGAGGAGTGTATGGTCGCGGACATCGAGCGGTTCATGCATGATAAGATGGCCGCCACTGCAGTCGAGTATGCGCTCATAGCCGGCGGTCTATTTGCCGCTGTTATGGTCGTAGCCATCCGTCTTGCCATAAGACAACACATAAAGGTGCTTGACGCGCGTCATGGACTTGCTTCCAAGCTTGCTGCTTTAGGGTCAGAATGGCGGCATTGGCCATTCATGGATCGGCAAGAGTTTAGGGCTATGGTGTGCGCCGCTGGAGGAACGTACCCGTTGAGTAAATTTCTACCTTCCCGGATTCTCGAAGGCGGTCTCGTCGCGGCTGGGTCGATCTTTGTGCTAGCCATAACGATCATCGCGCACTCCGCTGATAAATCGTACTCCGTAGGAGAATTCGACACTTGGGAGCTGCGGCCATCGTTTGATCCAATGCATCCAGCAGAGGTCAAAGCTCAGGCCGAGAATCAATGGGGTGCTCCCGAGCATGCTTGGGACGAGTAACAGGCGCGCAGAAATTGCGGTCTCGCGCCCCACCCTCGTCGCAGCAACGGCATTTTGTATTGTCGGGTAAAATGCTGGAACGGAGGGCCACCACCCCGCCCTGCTATTTCACTCAATTCAGGTAGAATAACTTCGACTGGTCGCTACGATGAACTGCGACCAGCCCCAGTTCAAGCATCCGCCGTGAATGCGCCAGCGCGGGTTTCTAATTCAGCTGCGAAGGCAGCTGTGCGCGAACGATAAAGGCCCCTTCGATTGCTTGCTTCACGTCGAAGACGAATTTACCCTTGAGCGATGTGAGAACTTTGACTTCCCTGGTAGATATTTTCAGCATCAGCGCGAATACCCATCTAGGCCAGACAAGCTGTAATACGAATGCTAGAAGTAAAATGGCAACGCCGAGTTCAACCAGATAAAATCCGATATCGGGGAACGTTCCGTGGAGCATGGCCCAAGCAGTAAGTAACGCTGCTCCTAAAAGGAAGGTGAGAATGGATATGCGATTATATTTTCTGAATTCCGCGACGCGTACGCTGCCTATGTTCGCGATCTGGTAGGAGGTCTCCCCGACTTGTACGATTGCTGGCGTGACGCGTACACCATCCAATTCAAATATGAGTGCTTGTGGCATTGGCGTACTAATGGACTCGCAGCTTGCCGGAGGGATCGGCAGCGGGAACTCGCCAGGCACCTGGAATCCTAAGTTCCGCGTCATGCGGGGCCGGGCCATTTTACGAGAGAAGCCCCAGCGGGCGGCTTGGGCTCGGCGAACTACTCCAGACGCTACAGAACAATTGAGACTTTACATTTGAAAGGCTAATGATCGGTAAAACTTGGCCATTGCAAGGTCGAGCTTGCTGACCGTTACGTCGACGCGGGTACGGTATCGCTGCTCGATTGCCGGAGAGGATGATCTCGATGCGCCGGATCTCGATGCCGGCGCCAATCCCGCAGCCGAGCCACCGCGACCATCGGATCAGCGCAAGCAGTCGCATGGACAAGCTGCGGCAGCGCAAAGGGCGGCAGCTGGTGGTGGGAAGCTTCCACGCCCTTCAGCAAGGTCCATCCTCGGAGAACAGCCGTCGGCAACCCTTCGTGAGAGCCTGATTCAGCAAATGGCGGCTATAAGCGCGAGGATGAGGCGGCCGCGTGGGCGCATCGGAGTCTGCCTGCCAAAAACACCCTGACAACGGGAGACGCCAAAATTGTCGAGGAGCGATTTCAGGCGAGCCTCAGTACGATACGTGGGGACAAGGATCCTCATTGCGGGCCGTCTGCGACCTCTGGAGTGGACTCCGGTGGTCTGGTCCTTGGCGGGACAATGGCCGATCGCCCTGATGCTTATCGCGGAAGTTTCCTGGATTAAGTCCTTGTTAACCATATACGTGCTTATACCTGCTTACGTTTCCAGCTCTGATTGCGAGGAAGCCGAGACATGCGTGTCTTGCTCATTGAGGACGACAGTGCCACTGCTCGAGCCATTGAGCTGATGCTCAAGTCCGAAAGCTTCAACGTTTACATCACCAATCTCGGGGAAGAGGGTCTCGACCTCGGCAAGCTGTACGATTACGACCTCATCGTGCTCGATCTGAACCTGCCTGATATGTCTGGCTTCGAGGTCCTGCGGTCGCTGCGAATCTCAAGGGTTAAGACGCCGATATTGATCCTCACCGGTTTGGGCGGAGTTGAAGACAAAGTCAGAGGCCTTGGCTTCGGTGCCGATGACTACATGACCAAGCCATTCCACAAAGATGAACTGGTGGCGCGCATTCATGCCATCGTGCGTCGCTCGAAAGGACATGCCGAATCGGCCATCCGAACTGGCGATCTCGTGATCAAGCTCGACACCAAGACGGTGGAAATGAACGGGCGTCCGGTACATCTTACCCCTAAGGAGTACCAGATTATGGAGCTCTTGAGCCTACGAAAAGGCACCATCTTGACTAAGGAAATATTCCTGAATCATCTGTACGGCGGCATGGATGAGCCGTTGTTTAAGATCATCGACGTTTTCATCTGCAAGCTGCGCAGAAAACTAACAAATGCCTCGGGCGGTAGGGATTATATTGAGACCGCGTGGGGACGAGGCTATGTACTGCGCGAGCCGAGCGAAGCTCCGGAGATGATTCTCGCCTGAGCCGTGGCTGCCGCGCCCAACTCTCGGGTTACTGACGGAGCCCTGCCGCTGGGATTCTTGCGCCGGGCGTCCCCTGAATTGGCTGACGTAAGCTCGAGTTGCAGGGGATCACACAGTCGGCAAACATGAAGAGGGTGGAGTCCGGATGGAACAAGCTGCCGCAAAGCGAGCTGGCGTGTGTAACTCGGAAACTGAGTGATCGCGGCAATAGCAGAGCCGCGGGTTGTGTGCCGCAGCTGATGATCGGCGCGGCTAGAGCTCGACTTGTGCGACGCTGGAGCGCCTGAGCGCCAAGCGCGCCTCGCATATGGATTTGGCCGCGTGCGGCTGTTACCACGGCCGTGCTCCATGCCAGCCCTCCCCAGTGTCCGATCCTGGCCGAAGAACGTCATGGCCGCGCTTGCCATGACAGGCACGCTTGCTGCCGGTGTCGCCGGCGGCTTTGCCGCGCGCGCACTGCATCTGCCACTGCCGTGGCTCCTTGGCGCGCTGGCCGCGACCATGGCGATGTCGCTTTCCGGTGCCCCGGTGCGGCTCATTCCCTGGGGGCGACCAGCGGGAACGGTGGTGGTGGGGGCGTCCACAGGGCTCCAGTTCACCGCAACCGTGGTCGCCAAGCTTGTAACGCTGTTGCCCTTGATCATCGCGTCCGCGCTCGCCTCCACCATCATCGGCGCGATCGGCGGGTTGCTCTATATGCGGCTCACCGGCATCGACCGCACCACCGCGTTCTTTGCGACTGTCCCGGGCGGCGTGGTCGAGACCATGAACCTTGCGCCGCGCTATGGCGGGCATCTCGAGCCGATCATGGTGGCGCAAACGACCCGGGTTGCGCTCATCGTGGTGTTTGCGCCCTTCCTGGTGCTCTGGTTTGCCGGCGGAGGCACCCGCAACCCGCTCGCCGCAATGCCGACCGCTCCATGGCTGCCGCTCCTCGCGGCGCTCGCCGTCTCCGGCCTCATCGCAACGCTTCTCTCGCGCACGCGCTCGCCCAACGCCTGGCTCATGGCGCCCCTTTTCATCGCCGCGTTGCTCGGCAATCTCGGCTTGCTCTCCGGGCGCATGCCGGACGTTCTGCTCATTGCCGCGCAGGTCGTGATCGGCAGCTCGCTCGGCGCCCAGTTTCGTCCGGAGTTTCTCACCCGGCTGTTCGGCCTGCTTTGGGCCTCGTTCCTCGTGGTCCTGCTCGCGGCGGGCGCCATGGGGTTGGTCGGGGCTGGCATCGCATGGCTCATGGGCTATCCGGTGCCGACGATGATCCTCGCGACCGCTCCCGCCGGGATCGCCGAGATGACGCTCACGGGCAAGGTGCTCGGTCTTGATTCGACCGTGATCGCCGGCTTTCAGCTCGCGCGCATCATCATCGTGCTGATCTGGTCGCGCACGGCGCTGCAACTCTTCGGACCGTTGGCGGATTGGGCCTGCGGAAAACCGCCGCGCCAAATTAACACGTCCACAGAGTGATTTTGATTCTTCAAGGCCGAGAGCATGCCGAGGAGTCAGCTTGCCGCTCGCAACGCGCTCCATCCCTCCCCCGCTTGCGGGGGAGGGCCATCGCATTTCGCTCCGACGACCGGCTGCATGTGATGCCGCAACATCCTTGCCTGTCATTCCGGCCGAGTGAGCCGGGCTTTCGCCCGGCGGGCGAGAGCCGGAATCCAGTAATCAAAGCGGTTCGTGCATTCACGCCGGCCGTGGATTACTGGGTCGGGCTCGCGCGAGCCCGGTTGAGCCGGGCTCGCTTGGCCGGGACGACAACCCATATGCGATAGCCCGGCCCTTCGAGGGAGGGATTGGCTGTGATACGAACCCTGAGCACACAAAAAGGAGAGAGCCTATGGCAGAGAAGAAAAAGATCGGCTGGATCGGCATGGGGCGCATGGGCTACCCGATGGCCGAGCGGCTGCTCAAGGCCGGGTATGACCTCTCCGTCTGGAATCGGACGCGCTCCAAGGCCGAGCCGCTCGGCAAATCCGGAGCCAAGCTCGCGGACAACCTGCTCGAGCTCAAAGATGTGGACGTGCTGTTCTCCATCGTCTCGACCGGAAAGGATCTCGACCAGGTCTATTTCGGCCGCAACAGCGTGACCGGGCACGGCGGCAAGCTGCCCAAGATCTTCGTCGATTGCTCCACCATCTCGGTCGAGGAGTCGGCTTCGATCCGCGACCGGCTGCACCAGCTCGGCAGCGAGTTCGTCTGCGCGCCGGTGAGCGGCAACGCCAAGGTGATCAAGGCCGGCAGGCTCTCTGCCGTGGTCTCAGGCAGCGAGGCGGCATGCAAGACGGTGGCGCCGATCCTCGCCGAGATCGCGCCGCAAGGCGTCTCTTATGTCGGCGAAGGCGAGCTCGCCCGCATCTGCAAGATCGCCCATAACGTCATGCTCGGCGTAGTGATCGAGAACCTGATCGAGATCACGCTGCTCGCCAACAAGATGGGCGTTCCCCGCCACGCCTTTCTCGCCTTCATCAACAACAGCGTCATGGGCTCGATGTTCACGCGCTATAAGTCGCCGGCGCTGGTCAATCTCGACTGGACCACCACGTTCACTCCCGAGCTCCTGCGCAAGGACATCGACCTCGGCCTTGCGCTCGGGCGCGAGTGGGACGTGCCGATGCCGGTCACGGCCGCGACCCGCGAAGTGCTGCAAACCCATTTCGGCGCGGCGACGCTCAAGTCGAATCCGGATGAATACCTGCAGAAGGATTTCTCGGCGCTGATGGAGACCATGGCGCTTGCGGCCGGGATGAAGCTTGCGAGCGAGAACAAGAACGTGCCGACGGGACTCGAAGGTTGAGACGCTGAGCCCTGAGCTTGTAGGGGCGAGGCATGCCTCGCCCCTACAGTCAGTCGCCGCAGGTTACGACTCGCCGAAAGAGGAGAAACGACGTGTTGTCTGCGGAGAAGAACCGGCTGCTCACCCAGGTGGGGCCGGGAACGCCTATGGGCGAGCTGCTGCGGCGCTACTGGCAGCCGATCGGCGGCGCGAGCGAGCTCGACAGCACACCGGTCAAGCCCATGCGTCTCATGGGCGAGGACCTCGTGCTCTATCGGGACATCGGCGGGCACGTCGGCCTGATCGACCGGCATTGCCCGCACCGGCGCGCCGACCTGTCCCACGGTTTCGTCGAGGAGCGGGGCATTCGCTGCAATTATCACGGCTGGCTCATGGACGAGACCGGCCGTTGCATCGAGCAGCCCTATGACGACATGGTCAATCCTCACGCGCGCACCAAGGAGCGCTGCGCGATCAAAGCCTATCCCGTGCGGGAATGCGCGGGGCTTTTGTTCGCCTATATGGGACCGCAGCCCGTGCCCGAGCTGCTGGTGTGGGAGCCGTTCACCTGGGCGAACGGATTTCGCGAGGTCGTGCTCTCGGACGTTCCCTGCAACTGGTTTCAGTGCCAGGAGAACTCCTGCGATCCCGTGCATTTCGAATGGATGCACGACAATTGGGCGCTGCGACTCGCCGGCAAGAACGGCCCCTATTCCGGCAAGCACCTCAAGCTCAAGTTCGAGGAGTTCGATTATGGCTTCGTCTACAAGCGCGTGCGCGAGGATTCCGACGAGAGCAATCCGTACTGGACGGTTGGGCGCGTGGCACTATGGCCGAACGGGTTCTATCTGGGCAACCACTTCGAGTGGCGGGTGCCGATCGATGATGAGAACACGCTGAGCGTCGCCTGGTTCTTCATGCGCGTGCCGAAGGGGCGCGAGCCCTACGTGCAAGAGAAGGTCCCCACCTGGGTGAGCCCGATCCGGGATGCGAACGGAAACTGGATCACCAGCCATGTCATCAACCAGGACATCCTTGCCTGGGTGGGCCAAGGCAGGATCGCCGATCGCACCCAGGAAAATCTCGGGGCGAGCGATCTCGGCATCGTCATGATCCGCAAGCGCCTGTTCGACGAGCTCGATGCGATCGCGCAGGGGCGCGAGCCCAAAGGCGTGATCCGCAATGCTAATGTGGCGAGTTGCGTCGAGCTGCCGTTCTTTCACAAGCGCGAGAGCGTGGAAGGAATCCCGCTCGAAGACTTCGACAAGTATCCACTGCTCAAGGCGCGGCTCAAGGCCTTCCGCCACTCGTTCGGCCAACCTCCCGAGGTGCGCCGCGCCTTCGAGCAGGCCATGGGGATCGGGCCGTAATCAAGGGCATCGTGTCCCGGCTGCGGTGCAGCGCGACGCGCCACAATGGGCTATCAACTACTCCAGTTCTAAGCGCGCGTCGCGGTGCACTGCTGAGCCGGGACCGCCACAAACGCGAGCGCCATAAACTCGGTGACTAAAACTTCTCCACCCAGGGGCGCAGCTCCACTTCCCACGCCCAGGCGCTGCGCGGCTGCGCGATCAGGTGGAGATAGGTCTGTGCGATGGCGTCCGGGTCGAGCATGCTGTCGGGCTTGTCGGCGCTCTCGGCGCGGCGCGCGCTTTTGATCCCGCCATCGATCACCACATGCGCCACGTGGATGCCGGAGGGCGCAAGCTCGCGCGCCATGCTTTGCGCCAGCCCGCGCAGCGCGAACTTGCCCATGGCGAAGGGCGCCGACTGGGCATAGCCCTTCACGCTCGCGGACGCGCCGGTGAACAGGATGACCCCGCGCTGTTTCGGCAGCATGCGGCGCGCCGCCTGCTGGCCGACGAGGAAGCCGCCGTAAGCGCTCACCATGAGCGCGTTGCGCACCTCGGCGGGATCAAGCTCGATCAGCGCTCCGCGGGTGCGAAAGCTCGCGTTGTAGATTGCGATCTCCGGCGCCCCGAACTGAGCATCGAGCTCGGCAAAGAGCTTGTCCACCTGCGCGCGATCGCTCGCATCGCAGGCGAAGCTGCGCGCGCCGATCTCTTGCGCGAGCGGTGCGAGATCCTCGGTGCTGCGCGCGGCGAGCGCAACCTTCACGCCGTCGGCCGCGAGCGCGCGCGCAAGCGCTGCGCTGAGCCCCGATCCCGCCCCCACGATAAGGGCGCTGTTGAAATGCGAAGACACCATGCTGAGATGTTTGCATCATTGCCGAATACTATGCAAACACCCGCCGGCCTAAAGACCACGAAACCATCCGTCGTCATGCCCGCGTAGGCGGGCATCCAGTAATCCATGCGCGAGGAGTGGAAGCACCGGCGGCGGCCCACGGACGCCACAGATTGCTGGATCGTCTGCTTGAAGCGGACGATGACGACCGAGAATATAGAGGATCGCGCCGGCCTACTGCCGGTATTGCTGAATGCGCGTGGTGCGCAGCCCGGCGAGGCCATGCTGATCGATGGAATATTGCCAGGACAGGAATTCTTCCACCGTGAGCGTATACCGGCTGCAGGCCTCTTCCAGCGAAAGCAGGCCGCCGCGCACGGCCGCGACCACCTCCGCTTTGCGGCGGATGACCCAGCGTTTCGTTCCCGGGGCGGGCAGATCCGCGATCGTGAGCGGACTCCCATCGGGACCGATGACGTACTTGGCCCTTGGGCGAAGGGGCTCCGTCATTTGCAACTCACGCACTCGACCGACCAACTCAAGGGCAACTCTACCTGCCGGCGCTTAAAATTTGCCTAAGCGCTTCGTTTCCATCGGGTAAATGGCCGGCAACCGCCCCACGGCAGCCTCGCCGGCCTGAAACCCGGCCCGCATAGGGCCGGTGGCGAAGCTTCGTAGGGGCGACGCATGCGTCGCCCGTCATCCACAGCACCCATGCGGCAAGGGGGCGAGGCAATGCCTCGCCCCTACGAAGAAAACTACAGGGACCTTTCTAGGGGCCGGGTTTGAACCCGCCCCTACCGACCGAGATGCGGACCCTTCAGACCTGCGTAGAAAGGGCCCGCGCGAATACATATACTTAGCGCCTGTGAAGCCGGGCCGGTTGGCGCAGCGCGGACGGACAGAGTGCGCAACAGTCTAGATATCGAAGGTCGCCCGGCGGAAACCCGCGTGGTCGTGGCCATGTCGGGCGGGGTGGATTCCTCCGTCACGGCGGCGCTGCTCAAGGCCGAGGGCTATGACGTCGTCGGCGTCACCTTGCAGCTCTACGACCATGGCGCCGCCATGCACCGCCCCGGCGCCTGTTGCGCCGGGCAGGACATCTACGACGCGCGCGCGGTGGCAGAGCGCATCGGCATTCCCCATTACGTGCTCGACTATGAGGACCGCTTCAAGGAAGCCGTGATCGACCGCTTCACCGACAGCTACGTGGCCGGCGAAACCCCCGTGCCCTGCGTCGAGTGCAACCAGTCCATCAAGTTCCGCGATCTTCTAGAGACGACGCGCGAGCTCGGCGCCAGGGTGCTGGCGACCGGCCACTACGTCGCTTCCCGGCGGCTCCCGGGCGGCGGGCGCGCCCTCTATCGCGCGCGCGAGGCGGAGCGCGACCAGAGCTATTTCCTCTTTGCCACAACGCGCGACCAGCTCGAGCTTGTCCGCTTCCCCCTGGGCGACATGACCAAGGCGCGGACGCGCGAGCTCGCCCGCCGCTTCGAGCTTTCCGTGGCCGAGAAGCACGACAGCCAGGACATCTGCTTCGTGCCTTCGGGACGCTACAGCGAGGTGATCGAGCGACTCAAACCCGGCGCTTCCGAGCCGGGCGAGATCGTCGATATCGGCGGCCGCGTGCTCGGCTCTCACCCCGGGATCATCCATTTCACCGTCGGGCAGCGGCGCGGGCTCGGTATCGCCGCCGGGCACCCGCTCTATGTGGTGCGACTCGATGCGCCCTCGCGCCGCGTGGTGGTCGGGCCACGCGCGGCGCTGCGCACCAGCCGCATCAGACTGCGCGAAGTGAACTGGCTGGGCGAAGGCAGCGTCGATCAGGCGCTGTGCGCGGGCTGGCACGAAGTCTTCATCAAGGTGCGCTCCACCCGCCCGCCGCGGCCGGCCTGGCTCAGCAGGGGCGCGAACGGGATCGAGGTCGATCTCGTGGACAGCGAGGAAGGCGTATCGCCGGGACAGGCCTGCGTCTTTTACGACGCAGCCGAGGGCCAGGCGCGCGTGCTAGGTGGCGGCTTCATCCATAGCGCGGTTGCGACTGCGGCCCTGCCTGCGCGGGAGAGTCGGAGTGCGGGCGGCCTCGCCCTCCAGAGCTGAGAGTGCAAGCGGCGTTACTGGGGCATGGCGGGCGAGATCGACATCGGCACGGTTGCCAAGGCGTATTCGCGTTGGGCGCCGTTCTATGACCTCGTGTTCGGGGCGGTGTTCGACGCCGGCCGCAAGGCCTCGATTGCAGCTGCCGAGCGCGTCGGCGGACGCATTCTTGAAGTCGGGATCGGCACCGGGATTTCGCTGACCGATTACGCGCGAACAAACCGGCTGGTCGGGATCGATTATTGCGAGCCAATGCTGCGCAAGGCGCATGCGCGCGTTGCCGCGCACAGGCTGGCGCATGTCGAGGCGCTCGCCGTCATGGACGCGCAGCAGCTGGCGTTTGCCGATGCTTTCTTCGACGTCGTCGTCGCGCAATACGTCATCACCACGGTGCCCGACCCCGAGCGCGCGCTCGACGAGATTGCGCGCGTGACCAGGCCGGGGGGCGAGATCATCTTGGTCAACCACCTCGGCGCGGAGGAGGGCCTGCGGCGCGCCTTCGAGCAGGGGTTTGCACCGATCGCCCGCCGGCTCGGCTGGCGCCCGGAATTCCGCTGGGAGCGGCTCGCGCAATGGGCCGCGGGTCAGCCCGATGTGCGGCTCCTGGAGCGCCGCCCCATGCCGCCCCTCGGCCATTTCTCCCTGATCCGGTTTGCGCGCGTGGGGCCGCAAGGCCGGCCGGCTGGGACGCGAGGCGCCGGCGACGGGAAGGTTGCGTGAGCGCGAGAGCGGACAAGCCGGGTGGCGGGTCGACGGATGGCGTGGAGGTTCGCGGATGTAGCGGCGAGGCATTGCCTCGCCCTCCTTAGACCGTTATCGTGCTCGTAACACGAATTTTGTTCTCGTTTGAGGGTGGAGTCACGCGGCTTTGAGGCCAACAGCTCGGACGAGGGTATCAAGGTCGTCGATGACGCGTTGATAGAGGCGGTCGAGCTGAGTTCGTC
>DATBYX010000436.1:0-2523 GCA_036513475.1 Xanthobacteraceae bacterium
TTCAAGGCTGCGCCCGCCATTGCGCTGGGGGTCCTTGATTTGCTGGCAAATCTCACCTGCTGACTTTCCTTGCCATGCCATCTCGATCGGCGCCACGTCCCACCGCGGATGTCCGGGGATACTTTGGTACGATGCACGCTCCATAAGAGTGAAGTTACGGTCCGTGTGGCATGTTTGACATGAGCCGGCCCCGTGCGCGACGGGCGGCAAATGTGCATGCATGTCATTGCCTTGGGTCGGCCGATCGGCAGCCGGGTGGCAGTTCATACAGCGCGGATTCATGATCACTTTTGCCGCCTCGGTAAACAGAGCGCGCGAACGCGCTTGCGGCTCAGTGATCCCGGCGAAGGCCGACGGTGCTCGCAGCTCGGTGCTATTCTGTGCCTGTGGTGTGGAACCAACGACACCGATGAGAGCTACGCTCAGAAATGCGGCAAATGAAACCAGCCGGGCCCGCATTGGATAAGCTCCGCAGTGTGATTGGTCCTGAATGAATGATGACGGGGCCGCCAACTGAGCCGGCTTACCGCGCAAAAAAACCGATATAGAGCACGGCAAACACTCCAATCATCAGGCTCGTACTGACAATCAGCACAACCAGCGTCGGTCGATCGAGAAAGCCAGCTCGCGCCTCAACCGGCGTCTCGACGATATGCCCAGCTTCCTCGTGCATAAAACTGTTCCCAGCTATCCAAAGGCCGCGCGGGAGCTACGCCGCGCGGCCTTTGTGACGAACTGCCGGAGTACTCCGGTTCCATTCATCACTTGAGGAACTAACGGATACTGGCGCGTCGTGTTCCGGCCATATAGTGAGCAGTTTTATACAGATGCGACTCGGCCATCGGTCGCAGCCTGATAGCCAGTTACGCGTCGCGCGGTTTCAACTGAGGAACTTTAGCGTCCGCCAAGACGTTATACACGGTTGCTCCATGGACCATACCCAGGACCGTAAGGAGACCCCAATGGACGATGTGAAACCGAAGGAAGATCCGAAAGTTGAAGATCCTGCCACACATTTCGACAAGCCAAACGATGTTGTTCACGATGTGAATCTTTCCCTGAACAAAAAAAAGAAAGCGCTTAACACGTGGGAGCAGGACGCGCGCCAGCTGTTGACAGCGAGCAACGAAGGAATGACTGGCAGCGAAGAAGGTTCGCAACCGGACGACCATAACCGCCTCGGTGAAGTCGTCCGAGCGAAGGATAAGATCGGAGAAAAGCCGGGGGACAAACCGGCTCATTAGTGCTGGCCGGTGTGCAGTCAAGGTTCCCCGTCGCGCGACGGCGACAGCGATGTCAAGGCCGCGAAGCGCTCCAAATAAAAGAGCTTTGATGCCGCGAGGCGGCGGTGCAAGATCGGCGTGCGGGTCAGACTGGTGGAATCGTTTTCATGTATAGTCTTCCGCCACAGGCTAGGATCGATGGCCGAGTCGTATCTGTATAAAATCGCTCATTAATTTCCGTAGCGCGGCGGTTGTTGTCTGCTTATATTCCGACTGTGTTCAGAAATATTGGAGGCCATTATGGTGGACAAAGATCGCATCCAAGGCTCGGCCGAGCAGGCCAAGGGCAAAGTGAAGGAAGTCGTTGGGAAGGTAACTGGTGACAGCAAGCTCGAAGGCGAAGGCCGAGCTGATCAGCTTAAGGGCAAAGTGCAGAACACTGTTGGCGGACTGAAAGATACTTTGCGGGGCAAGTGATCCCACATCGCCGTACGATGCAACTATTCAACGTCACGCGAGCAGGTCGTCTGACGCAGTGAGTTTCATGGCAGATGGCGCTGTCGTTTATCCCCTCATTTAGACGTGCAGTCCGAATTTAGACGTGCAGTCCGAAAAAGCCAGCGACTACAATTATTACGACTAGTACGCCGATGATGTAGAAGATGTTCATCTTGTTTGCTCCAGTTTAGTTGAAACGAACAGGTGCAAAGCATGCCGTGAGCGACAAGCATTCATCGTCGCTCGCGCGGGTGAAATTACTCATGTGATGCGACATTAGTCTGGCTGGGCGGTCCGCGACCCCTCCCCCCGCAACCGGATCGCCTAGCGGAGAACCCCGGCTCCTAACTGGTCGGGGTTTTTCTTTCCGAGTCGCGGATTACCAACCCATTCGGGTAGACCTCGCGGAAGCCAAGCGCTGGCCGCAAAGTCATGATCCAGGTGTCATAGAAAGCTTGCTCCTCGGACGCATCGCTCGTTAAACGTATTCAAAATGCTGCCGCTCCGCCCGGCGGGACGAAGGAGGGCTCAATATGCTGCCTGCATTCAAGTCCGCCACGGGAAGCTGGATAGTGAGCACGCAGACATCGATGCAGCGTTGAACATGGCACCTGCCGATCAGGAGACCGAGGTCGCGCCGCCGGTAGAAGAACCGCAGGAAATGCCCCTGCCTTCGAATGCGAACGTCATATTCCTTGGGGGTCTGTTCGTCCTTGCGCTGCTGGCGACAGCCTCTGTCGCGAGCGAGATCGTGTTGCCATTGGTCTTTGCTATCATTCTCAATCTCCTGCTGCAGCCAGCC
>DATBYX010000437.1:0-3704 GCA_036513475.1 Xanthobacteraceae bacterium
GCTGCGCTCTTGCCTTTGCGTATCAGCGCTTCGAGTTGCTCACGTTCCTCACCGCTCAGCCGCACAACATACTTCTTTACCGAAATGTCCTTCGCAGCCATGATTGCCTCCGCCGCATCCGATGCGACCAAAGCGAATCACAAAATTTATGTCCTTGCAAATTGATTGAAGCGAGCGACTAGGCTCTTTGGGGTGTCGCTGGAATTCCGGCAAATCGCGAACGATTGAAGCAGATTTGAACAAGCCCTGGCGTCATCCTTCACGATATATCCGAGGCAACGCTGACAACGCTTCGGAGAAATAATGATGAAGAGGTTTTTGTTTTCCGCGACGATCGCAGGCTGTCTTGTTGCCTTGACCTCCGTCGCACAGGCTCGATCGGCCTACGACGGACCCTGGGACCTTCTCTTCGTGACGCAACGAGGCGCGTGCGATCCGACCTATAATTTCTCCGTCAACATCACCAACGGAATCATCACGCATCCAAATCTGGTGAGGTTCAGGGGCTACGTGGCCCGGTCGGGTGCAGTTCGAGCTTCGGTGACCGTTCAGGACAAATACGCCTCCGGCTCGGGCAGGCTCGCGAGCAATTCCGGCCGTGGCGCGTGGAGCGGCTATTCGGGAAATGCGCGCTGCTCAGGGTATTGGACCGCCCAGCGGAACTAACGCGTCCCCGTTAACTAGCGACTTCTGGCCTCACAGCCACCCGAGCGACGTGATGGGACTTGTCGCATCGACCGGCCACCGTCCGTCGGGCCAAAACAGCGTCCGCCCGTAGCCCGGGCGTCCGCGTTCAGGCGAAGGTGCAATTCTTGGATTCCGGGACTTGCCGATGCCGGACAATTCGAGGATGTCACCACCCGCCTTGAGCGCCTTCATCACGCTCGCTTCCTTCTCCTCGCGCGCGGAGAGAATTCATGCAAGAGACTTTGGGCATTCTGGCGGCGATGCTGTCGAGCTCCATCGGAGGAACGGCGATCGGCGCGACCCGGTACTTGGCAGGCCATAGCGACCCCTTGACAATCGGCGCGTTCAGATTCGGCATCGGGTTCGTCGTGCTGTTCCCGATCGCGCTGCTCGAATCCAAGCCGTGGCCCGACAAGCGGGACTGGCCGGCCGTGGTCGGACTCGGGTCGATATCGCCAGGCCCCTTGGCATAGATCATTGCAGCCCAGCCGATGACTGACCTGCCGCTTTCGGCCTTCCCAGAACGGTGCACGCAGTTCGCGCTTAAGGATCTTGCCAGGGCTTGAGTGCCGGGGGCGAAAAAAGCTATAGAAATCAAACATACGGACGTGGCGGACTGGTAGACGCAAGGGAGTTAAAATTCCCTGCGCCTGCTCAAAACCAAAGCGGTTTTTTGGAAAACGCCAGCCAATTTTCTCTCCGAACCTGCGCGAACAAGCGTGAAGCACGAGCTGATCGGCGACGTGCGGGGCACGGTCTGATCATCGACGTTGACATGGTGCACGACCGCGCGCCTGCAAGACGCCGGCCTCGGAGGAAACCGCTCGCGTGGTCAACGGCATGCGCCAGCGCGGGTGCTAATCAGCGCGACGGGGCATGAAGGGCACATCCTGAAGATCCGCCCGCCGCTGGTATTCTCGTCGGACGATGCTAAGCTGTTCCTCGCCTCCCTGGACGAGGTGCTGACGGCGCTGTAGCGGACCCCACCTGCAGCCTGCCAGTCAAATGCGCGGGCGGTGGGATAAAGGGGTGCCTGATCGAGCCGACCCGCAGCGTCACCGCTCCATTGGCTGCATTGTCGACCACGCTTCCCGGAGAAAACAATGCGCATGGCCAGTGGCAAAAAAGTTTTAATTGCCGAGTCCGATGTTGACTGTCGCCGATGGTCTTTGCCGGTTGATCACGTACTGGACGTTGCGCTCGTGCACCGTCGTAAAGTCGACGCCCCATCTTCTGGAAATCCTCGATGATGCTAATCCCGACCTGGTGCTCATCAACGGGACAGGAGGAAGGCATGGAAGGCGGCATGGTGACGCCCGCGCTAGCTTTGGTGCGTTTTAGCGGTATTCAGAAGACCTACGACGGCGAACACCTCGTGGTGAAGAATCTCGACCTCGACATCGGGAAGGGCGAGTTCGTCACCCTGCTTGGCCCTTCGGGCTCGGGCAAGACCACCACGCTGATGATGCTCGCGGGCTTCGAGGTTCCGACCCATGGCGAGATCTACCTCGCTGACCGGCCTATCAAGAACATGCCGCCGCATAAGCGCGACATCGGCATGGTCTTCCAGAACTACGCCCTGTTTCCGCACCTGACGATCGAGGAGAACGTCGCCTTCCCGCTGTCCGTTCGCAAGATCAACAAGGCGGAGGTGCGGGAGCGCGTGCGGACGGCGCTACGCATGATCAAGCTGGAAAACTTGGCGCACCGGCGGCCGGGGCAGCTGTCCGGCGGCCAGCAGCAGCGCGTGGCGCTGGCCCGCGCGCTGGTTTTCAACCCGCAGCTCGTGCTGATGGACGAGCCCCTGGGCGCTTTGGACAAGCGCCTGCGGGAGCAAATGCAACTAGAGATCAAGCAACTGCACGAGACAATGGGCATCACCGTCGTCTACGTCACCCACGACCAGAGCGAGGCGCTCACCATGTCGGACCGCATCGCCGTGTTCAACGACGGCATCGTGCAGCAGATCGACAAGCCCAACGCACTGTACGAGCACCCAGTGAACAGCTTCGTCGCCAACTTCGTCGGCGAGAACAACGTGCTGGCCGGCATCGTCGGGAATATTGAACAGGGATATTGCCGCGTCGCCCTGGCCTCCGGCGGCTCGGTGGTGGCCCGGGCGGTCAACGTGGCCGGCGCAGGCGCCGCCACCTCCCTGTCGGTGCGGCCGGAGCGGATCTCCATCCTAACGGACGGGGCCGCCTGCGAGGGGCCGAACCACCTGCCGGCCACGGTGCAGAACACCATCTACCTCGGCGACCACGCGCTGGCCGTGCTCCAGGTCGCCGGCAACGGGGAGTTTATGGTCAAGCTTCAGCCGGGCGCTCATGGAGGCCTGAGCCATGGCCAATGCGTGTCCATCACCTTCCGCCCCGAAGACTGCCTGGCCCTTGATCCCACATGATCGAACGCTGCGGTCGGCTCCCGAGAGATCGGGCCTGGACGCATCACCTCCAAGACGCAACCTTACAAAAGAAGGAACGAAGACGATGTTGAAGCTTAAGGTAGCACTGGGATTCGTCGCGACGTTCACCGCCGGCATTGCGCTGGCTACGGCCGCGCAGGCGCGTGACCTGACCGCAGTGTCGTGGGGCGGTGCGTACCAGGATGCCCAGAAGAAGGTTTATTTCGAGCCGTTCAAGAAGGCGACCGGCATTCCGATGAACGACGAGTCCTGGGACGGCGGCATCGGCGTGCTGCGCGCCAAGGTGCAGGGTGGTGCCGCCACCTGGGATGTCGTCCAGGTCGAGAGCGAGGAACTGGCCGCCGGCTGCGAGGAGGGCCTGTTCGAGAAGATCGAGTACTCGAAGATCGGTGGCGAGGCGGCCTATCTGCCGCCGGCGGTCGACCCCTGCGGCGTCGGAGCCATCGTGTATGATTTCGTTCTCGGCTACGACCAGGACAAGCTGAAGGACGCGCCGACGAGCTGGGCCGACTTCTTCGACACCAAGAAGTATCCGGGCAAGCGCAGCCTGCGTCAGGGTCCGAAGACCACGCTGGAGATTGCCCTCATCGCC
>DATBYX010000438.1:0-5895 GCA_036513475.1 Xanthobacteraceae bacterium
CGTCGGAAGCCGCGTTACCAATCTCCGGCCGGTTGAGTGTGATCTCCAGAATCGGCCCTTTGCGTTCGGTCAGGATCTCATTCGCCATCAGGTTTCCTCTCGGGATTGCGTCTGTGCAGGCATACTGGGCATGGGTGCCGAGGGATTGTAAACAGCTGCCCAGCGATCATCAGCGAGAAGCGTGCGATGGCTGAGACCGAGAGTGCCCGCCGATCCCCTGAAACGGAGCCTGCGTTGCGGGCTATTGCCATGCCGGCTGACGCCAATCCGTTCGGGGACATCTTCGGCGGTTGGCTTCTCTCCCAGATGGATCTCGCGGGCGGCACGGTTGCGACCCGTCGCGCAAAAGGCCGCACCGCCACCGTCGCGATCACCGGCATGCACTTCCATCGGCCCGTCTTCATCGGGGATGAGGTGACCTGCTACGCGGAGATCGTCAGGATCGGCAAGACATCGATCACGGTGAAGATCGAGAGCTGGGCGCGCCGCCGCACCGGCGAGGAGCACGTCCCCGTAACCGAGGGCACTTTCACCTATGTGGCGGTCGATGTCGACCGCCGACCCCGCCCAATCCCGCCGGAAGGCTGATTTTCTGTTATGTTGGTGCAATGACCCCGTCCTTCCGCCGCGATCGGATCACGGAACCGATCTTTCGCTGGGCGCAGCGCGTTCTCCCGAGCCTCTCGGTGACAGAGCGCGAAGCGATTGAAGCTGGCGACGTCTGGTGGGATGCCGACCTGTTCAGCGGCAATCCCGACTGGACCAAGCTGCTCGCATTCCCGAAAGCGCGGCTCTCGCCAGAGGAGCAGGCCTTCCTCGACGGCCCGGTCGAGGAGCTCTGCCGCATGCTCAATGAGTGGGAGATCAACTGGGAGCTGCGCGACCTGCCGCCACGCGTCTGGGACTTTCTCAAGACGCAGAAGTTCTTTGGGATGATCATTCCCAAGGAGTACGGCGGGCTCGGCTTTTCCGCTTGCGCCCATTCGGAGATCATTCGCAAGATCTCGACCCGATCGATCTCCGGAGCAGTCACCGCCATGGTGCCGAACTCGCTTGGACCCGGCGAGCTGCTGCATCGCTTCGGCACCAAGGCGCAGCAGGACTACTGGCTGCCCAGGCTGGCGGCAGCCAAGGAGATTCCCTGTTTCGGGCTCACCAGTCCGGAAGCGGGCTCCGATGCCGCCGCGATGATCGATTCGGGCGTGGTCTGCCGCGGCGAGTGGCAGAGCCGCGAGGTGCTCGGCATCAGGCTCAACTGGCACAAGCGCTACATTACGCTTGCCCCCATTGCTACGGTTCTCGGCCTCGCATTCAAGCTCTCCGATCCCGACCACCTGATCGGCAACAACGTGTCGCTCGGGATCACTGTCGCGCTCGTGCCCACCGACCTGCCCGGGGTCGAGATCGGACGGCGCCACTTGCCCGCCCTGCATATGTTTCAGAACGGACCGACCTGGGGCCGCGACGTGTTTATTCCCATGGACCATGTGATCGGCGGCATTGAGCAGGCGGGCAAGGGTTGGAAGATGCTGATGACTGCGCTCGCCGCCGGGCGCGGCATTTCGCTGCCCTCGCTGGCCGCGGCAGGTACCGCCTTTGCCGCGCACGTCTGCGGTGCCTACGCGCGCATTCGAGAGCAGTTCCACCTCCCCATCGGTCGGTTCGAGGCGATCGAAGAGCGTCTCGGCCGTATCGCTGCGACCTGTTATCTGCTCGACGCAGCACGCCGTCTCACCTGTGCCGCCATCGACCACGGCCACAAGCCGGCAGTGATTGCCGCGATCATGAAGCAGCAGGCTACCGAGCGGCTCCGCGTCGTCGCCAATGATGCCATGGACATTCACGGCGGCAAAGCGGTGCAGGAAGGCCCGCTGAACTACCTCGGCAGCTTTTACCGGGCCGTGCCGATCGGCATTACGGTCGAAGGGGCGAACATCGTGACCCGCGGCTTGATGCAGTTCGGGCAGGGCGCGATCCGCAGCCACCCGTACCTGCTCAAGGAGATCACGGCACTGGAAGAGCCTGATCGCGCCCGCGCGCTCGATGACTTCGATCGCGCGTTCTGGGCGCATGTGCGCCACGGCGTCATCAATGCTCTGCGCGCCCTCGCGCATGCGTGGACCGGGGGGATCTTTGCTCGCGCGCCTGCAACCGGCAGCGGCGGGCACTACTATGGGCCGCTGACGCGTTATGCCTGCGGTTTTGCGCTCGCTGCCGATGTCACTTTGCTGACTCTGAGTGCAGGGCTCAAGCGGCGGGAAATGATCTCCGGGCGCTTCGGCGACATTCTGTCCGAGCTCTATCTGCTCTCGGCCGTGCTCAAGCGCTGGGAGGACGAGGGCCGGCAGCAAGCCGACCTGCCGCTCGCGGAATGGTGCATGCAAACCGGTTTTGCTGCAATCGAGACTCGCCTCGATGAGATCCTCGCGAACCTGCCGAGCCGGCCCGCGGCTTGGCTCCTACGCTTCGTTCTCCTGCCGTTCGGGGTGCGCCGGCGTGGACCCTCGGATCGCGTCACGCAGGCCTGCGCCGAGATCCTGCTGGTGCCCTCAGGGACGCGCGAGCGCCTGACCGCTGATATTGCCCATGGGGTAGGCGACGATGGTCTCGCTCGGCTTGAGCGCGCATTCGAGGTCACGGTGGCTGCGCAGCCGCTGCGGGATCGCTTGCAGCACGCCCACGTCAGAGACGTCGAGGAAGCGCTTGCGCGCCACCTGATCAACGCTGCCGAGGCGGCGCAGCTGCGTGCCGCCGCAGAAGCAGTCGCCGCAGCCGTGGCGGTTGATGATTTTTCGCCACAGGAACTGACCGCGCATCAACCTATGGGAGACGTGTCATCACAAGCGATGCCCCGACCAGCAGCAGCGGAATAGCAGGGCGGCCGGTCTATATTGTCGACGGTAGCCGCACGCCGTTCATTCGCGCGCGCGGGAGGCCTGGACCATTCACGCCCGTGGACCTTGCGGTGGCTTGCGGGCGTCCGCTCCTGCTGCGCCAGCCGTTTCCGCCCGATGCTTTCGACGAGGTCATCCTGGGCTGCGTGAACGTCATGGCCGACGAGATGAACCCGGCGCGCGTCGCTGCGCTCCGGCTTGGCATGGGCGAGGAGATGACCGCATTCACGGTGCAGATCAACTGCGGCTCGGGCATGCTGTCGATCGATGTGGGCTATCAATCGATCCGCGAGGGGCGGTCCGATCTCGTCCTGGCGGGCGGCGCAGAGGCGCTGAGCCACACGCCTCTCATGTTTCGGCGCAGTGCCGTGGATTGGTATGCGCGTCTTGCCGGCGCGCGCAGCCTCTGGTCCCGCATCGCCGCCGTGTGCGGATTCCGGCCTTCCTTCCTCAAGCCGGTGATCGGGCTGGAGCGCGGCCTGACCGATCCTGTGGTCGAGCTCAACATGGGACAGACCGCCGAGATTCTGGCCCACCTCTTCGGCGTGACGCGGCTCGACGCCGACCACTACGCGGCAGAAAGCCAGCAGCGGCTTGGGCGGGCGCAGAAGGAAGGATGGTTCGCGGGCGAGATCGAGCCTGCCTTCAGTCGCGACGGCCGGACCTATGACCATGATGACGGCGCACGCCCCGACAGCACGGTGGAAAAGCTCGGTCAGCTCAAGCCGGCATTCGAGCGTCCCTGGGGAAAGGTGACCGCGGGTAACAGCTCGCAGATCACCGACGGCGCCTCCTGGGTGATCCTGGCCTCGGAACAGGCGCTGAAGCAGCATGGGCTCCAGCCGCGCGCGATGATCGTGGACAGCCAATGGTCGGCGTTGGATCCTTCCATCATGGGGCTGGGGCCGGTGCTGTGCTCCACCGCGCTCCTGCGCCGCCATGGCCTCGCGCTCGGTGACATCGAGCTATGGGAACTGAACGAGGCGTTCGCTGCGCAGGTGCTGGCTTGCCTCGCCGCTTGGGAAGACGAAAAATTCTGCCGCGAGGTGCTGCACCTTGATCATCCCGCAGGACGCATCGCGCGAGACAGGCTCAATGTCGATGGCGGGGCGATCGGGGTCGGCCATCCCGTCGGCGCAAGCGGCAACCGCATTGTGTTGCATCTGGTCAACGCGATGAAGCGCCTCGGCGTCAGGCAGGGGATTGCGACGGAATGCATCGGCGGCGGGCAGGGCGGCGCCATGCTGATCGAGATGGTGTAGGCGCGCATGGGCAAGGCTTGGGACATCCTGCATCCGCGCGATCTGGAGCTCGGCCCGCTCTCGCGAGGCGAGCACGGAGGCGAAGCAGGTACTTGGCGACATTGGAAGCTTGCGCGCGATGATGACGGCATCGCCTGGCTCGTTCTCGACAAGGCAGGATCGAGCGCGAACACGCTCAACGAGGAGGTGCTCGCCGAATTGAGCGACGTGCTCTCGCGTATCGAACGCGAGCAGCCGAAGGGCGTGGTGCTGCGCTCGGCGAAGCCGGGCGGATTCATTGCCGGCGCGGACATCGGCGAATTCCGCGGCATGACCGATGTCGCGTTCGTCGTAAATCGTTTGAACGAGGCGCATGCGATAGTCGATCGCCTCGATCGGCTGAGCGTGCCCGTCGTCGCCGTTATTCACGGCTACTGCCTGGGCGGCGGTCTCGAGCTTGCGCTCGCATGCGACTACCGCATCGCGGTCGAGGATGCGCGGCTCGGATTTCCCGAAGTGATGCTGGGGCTGCATCCCGGTCTCGGCGGCACGGTACGCTTGCCGCGGCTCATCAATCCGATCGAAGCGATGAGCATGATGCTCACCGGCCGCAATGTCCGCGCGAGCCGGGCAAGATCGCTGGGCCTGGTGGATGCGGTCGTTCCCGAGCGGCACGTCAAGGCAGCTGCCGCCGCCGCGCTCACGGGCAAGCTCAAGAGCCGGCGCGGTGGCATGCTGGTCGACGTCGTCAATATGACGCTCGGCCGCAGGCTCGCGGCCGAGCGCATGCGCGCGCAGACCGCAAAGAAGGCTCCGATCCAGCACTATCCCGCGCCTCACGCCCTGATCGATCTGTGGGAGAAGCACGGGGGCGACCGGCAGGAGATGCAGAAGGCGGAGATCGCATCGTTCGCGCAGCTTCTGGTCTCCGATACGTCCCGGAACCTGGTGCGGGTTTTCTTTCTCCGCGAGCGTCTCAAGGCGATGTCCGACGGAGATTGGTTAGGCCGCCGGGTGCATGTCATCGGGGGAGGCACCATGGGGGGCGACATCGCGGCCTGGTGCGCGTGGCACGGGTTTGTCGTGACCCTTGCCGACATGCAGCCCGAGCCGCTCGCCAAGTCAGTGCAACGCGCGGCCGATCTGTTCGGCAGGATTGGGCACAAGCGCACAGAGATTCGCGATGCGCTCGATCGCCTTATCCCCGATCGCAACGGCGAGGGCGTGCGCTCCGCCGATCTCGTCATCGAGGCGGTGCCGGAGACGCTCGAGCTTAAGCGCAAGGTCTATGCTGCCACCGAGCCGAGCATGAAGCCCGGAGCTATTCTCGCCACCAACACGTCGAGCATTCCGCTGGAGGAGCTGCGTGCGCAATTGCAACGGCCGGATCATCTGGTCGGCCTGCACTTCTTCAATCCGGTCTCGCGCATGCAGCTGGTCGAGGTCGTGAGCCACGATCAGGCGGCGCCCGATGTCTTGGCGCGGGCACGCGCTTTCTTGGGGCGCATCGATCGCCTGCCCGCGCCGGTGAAGAGCGCGCCGGGCTTCTTGGTCAATCGCGCGCTTACCCCCTACATGCTCGAAGCCATGGTGATGCTCGCCGAAGGCACCAAGCGGGAGACCATCGATGCGGCCGCCCTGTCGTTCGGCATGCCGATGGGACCAATTGAGCTGGCAGACCAGGTCGGCCTCGATATCTGCCTGCACGTCGGCGAGAGCCTCAAGGCGAGCCTCGATCGCCCGATGCCCGAGCTCTCACA
>DATBYX010000439.1:0-5225 GCA_036513475.1 Xanthobacteraceae bacterium
GATCACACCGTTCCGCTCCAGCCCCTGCAACCCGACCGCGACCGCATGGCCGGGCTGACCTAGCTCAACGAATCCGGACGAGAGGAGGTCGTTCTGAGTATCGCCGTCGCCGCTGTCCCGCCGCGCCGCTGGCGACCGCCGCCCCTCATCAAGCACGCGTGGCTGCGCTGGCTTCTCGGTTTGGGTGCCATGGCCTATCTCATTCTCGCGTTCGGCACGACCGAGGTGAACTGGGCGCGCGTCTGGGAAGGCTTGCCGCGCGGTGCGCAGTTCGTCTCCGCATTCTTCCCGCCCGATTTTACGAGCCGCTGGGAAGAGATCGTGGAGGGCATCGGCGAAAGCATCTGGATGACCGTGGTCTCCACCGTCATCGGAATCGCCATCTCGATCCCGGTCGGAATCGGAGCCGCCAAGAACCTCGCGGCGCCGCCGGTCTATTACTTCTGCCGCGGCGTCCTGGCGTTGTCGCGCAGCTTCCAGGAGGTGATCCTTGCCATTTTTTTCGTCAAGCTGTTCGGTTTCGGCCCGTTCGCGGGGTTTGTGACGCTCGCCGTCGCCACCGTCGGGTTTTACGGAAAGCTCCTGGCCGAAGACATCGAGGACATGGATCCGGCGCAGGCGGAGGCTGTGCGCGCGACCGGCGCCGGATTCCTGCAGTGGATCAATTTTGGCGTGCAGCCGCAGGTCATGCCGCGCATGATCGGACTTGGCCTTTATCGTCTCGACATCAACTTCCGCGAGTCGGCGGTGCTTGGGATCGTGGGCGGTGGCGGCATCGGCGCCACGCTCAACACGTCGTTCGACCGCTACGAGTTCAATTCGGCCGCTGCCATCCTGCTCATCATTATCGGCATCGTCATGCTGGCAGAGTATTGCTCCGGCTTTTTGCGGCAGTGGATGAAATAATGGTGGTTGCGATCGTAGCTGACGCCAAGGTCTGGCGACGGCGCGCCCCGGCGGTGCAGCTCGCGATATGGGCAGCGTGGCTCTTCGGCGCCTCGATCTTCCTTGTGTGCTGGCAACTCATCTCGGACAAGACCATCTGGCCGTTTGTGCTGGATGCGCCGGTCCAAGCTGCCGACCTCGCAGCCCGCATGGTGCCGCCCGACTGGGGCTTCATCGCAAAGCTGTGGCGCCCGCTCTGGGACACGCTCAACATCGCGACGCTGGGCACCGCAATCGGCATCCTCGTGGCGATGCCGGTGGCGTATTGCGCGGCGCGCAACACCACGCCCAGCGCGAGTCTGGCGCGGCCGCTCGCGCTCTTCATCATTGTGTCGTCACGCTCAATCAATTCGCTCATTTGGGCGCTGATGCTGGTGACCATCGTGGGGCCCGGCGTGTTCGCCGGGATCATAGCTATCGGCCTGCGCTCGATCGGTTTCTGCGCCAAACTCCTGTACGAGGCAATCGAGGAGATCGACACAAGCCAGGTCGAGGCGGTGCGAGCGACCGGGGCGACCGGCGCGCAGGTGACGGCCTACGGCATCGTGCCGCAGGTGATGCCGGCCTTTGCCGGGATCTCGGTATTCCGGTGGGATATCAACATCCGCGAATCTACAATTCTGGGGCTGGTCGGGGCCGGCGGCATCGGCCTGCCGCTCAACGCGGCAATCACTACTCTGGCGTGGACGCAGGTGTCGCTCATTATGCTCGTCATCATCGCGACTGTGGTGTTGAGCGAATGGGTGTCGGCCAAGGTGCGGCATGCCATTATCTGAGCCGCGCGACGCTCACTTGCACGGGTGTCTCCCCGGATAAGGCGGCGCGCCTTGCGCCAAGCTGCAAGCACAGCACAATCGAGCGGCGCGCCGCTCATCCGGGCTACAAGGAGGCGCTGCTGGAGCGGGAGGATTGAAATGATCGCCAAAGCAACATTCGTCGGCGCGCTTTGCACCCTGGCCATGATCGGCGTAGCGGGCACTGCCGCACATCCGCAGGACCTGCTCAAGGTGGCGGTGCCCCAGCGCGGCTCCTGGGATGCAGGACTGCCCGAGCTTGGCAAGCGCGGCGGCATTTTCAAGAAGCACGGGCTCGATCTGGAAATTCTCTATACCCAGGCCGGTCCGGAATCGATCCAGGCGCTGATTGCCGGGAGCGTAGACATCGCGACCGCGAGCGGTGTGCAGGCCGCCTTCGGCACCTTCGGCAAGGGAGCACCGATCCGCATCATCAGCAGCGAGATCATCGGCTCGCCCGATCTCTACTGGTATGTCCCGGCGAGCTCCCCGATCCGCAAGATCGAAGACCTCAACGGCAAGACCGTCGCTTATTCGCTGGTCGGCTCATCGAGCCACGCCGGCCTGCTTGCGCTGATCGCGCAGTACAAGCTCACGGCCACGCCGACCTCTACCGGCAGCATCACGGCGACGTTCACGCAGACCATGACCGGGCAGGTCGATGTCGGCTTCTCCGGGGTGCCGTTCTTTCTCGATCAGATGGAGGACGGCAAGATTCGCATCGTCGCCTCAGGCAATGACGTCGATTCTCTCAAGAGCCGCAGCGGGCGTGTGAATATTACCAATGTCGTAACCTTGCAGAACCGCCGGGAAGTGCTTGCGCGTTTCCATGCGGGCTGTAAGGACACGCTCGACTGGATGTACGCGGACCCGGCCGCGCTCAAGATCTTCAGCGAATTCACCGGTCTACCCGAAAGGGTCGTGAGCAAGGTTCGTGAGCTTGTGCCGAAGGAGGCTCTGGCCCCGGATCGCATCGTCGGCGTCGATCAGATCATGGCGGAGGCCGTAAGGGACAAGTTCCTGGCTGCGCCGCTGACCTCGCAGCAGCTCAACGAGTTCATTCAGATTGTGCGGTAGTCATGAAAAATCTCAAGCTCACCATCGCTTGCGGACGATATGACCGCACGCAGGCGCTGATCGATGGGCGAGTAGTGCCCGAAGGCGTCGATCTGACGTTCATCCCGCTGCGTCCGGGCGAAACGTTCTGGCGAATGCTCAACCACAACGAGTTCGACGCGTCTGAAATGTCGCTGTCGTCCTACACGATCCTGCGCTCGGAAGGGGACACGCGCTTTATTGCGATCCCGGTATTTCCATCACGCGTGTTTCGTCATTCCGCGGTCTATCTGCGTGCCGATTCCAAAATTGAGAACCCGCAGGATCTCAGAGGCAAGCGCGTGGGGGTCGGAGATTACCAGATGACCGCGGCGGTTTGGGTGCGCGGCTTTCTTGCGCACGAGTACGGCGTGATGCCACGCGACATCGAGTGGGTGAACGGGCGGCCAATCCGCGCCATCAAACCCCCCGGCGGGGTGCGGCTTGTCCCTATGCCATCTGACACGACTTTGGAGGCGATGCTCGAGCATGGCGAGATCGATGCGCTCGCCTCGGTCATGATTCCCAAGGGGCTCGGCAAAAGCATCCGGCGACTGTTTCGCGATTTCCGCACGGTGGAGCGTCAGTATTTCAAGCAGACCGGGATTTTTCCCATCATGCACGCCTTCGTTCTGAAAACCCGGCTCTACGAGCAGAATCCCTGGCTGGCGATCAGCTTCTATCGTGCATTTTGCAGGGCGCGCGACCTTGCCTATCGAACGATGTACGACACCGACGCGCTGGCTGTCGGCTTGCCGTGGGTCATCGATGAGATCGAAGCGGCGCATCATGTGTTCGGGACGCAGATCTGGGATTATTCGATTGAAGGCAGCCGGCCGACGCTCGAGGCCTTGGTTGCGTATCTTGATGAGCAAGGCCTTTCGCGCCGCCGGATGAGCATTGAGGAGCTGTTCGTGCCGAACATCGAACCGGCTCTTGCGGAATACCTGCGGGCGACCGGTGAGGATTGAGTTTTCGTCAGCCGAGCTTCTGGTCCGTGGCATCTGTGGGGCCGGTCCCTGGTGCGGGGGCGCGGCGCGCGAGCTCAGCCCCGGCATCAGGCGGCAACTGCGCGAAGGCGAGCCCCGCGCATGCGGCGATCACGGCAACGGTCAAGAAGGCAGGCTGAAAGTCGACGGCGGTGATCACGGAATGGCCGCGCGCCCACAACGTCAAGTCAACGACCAGCGCGCCGATTGCAACACCGATAGATATCGAGAGCTGCTGGGCGACCGCAATCAAAGAGGTGGCGCGGCTCAGGCGCGCGTGGTCCACGTCCGCATAGGCGATGGTATTGAGGCTGGTGAATTGCAGCGAACGGAAGAAGCCGTTGACGATCAGCACACCGACGATCCATGCGAAGGACACGCCCGGTACGAAGGTCAGGCACAGCGTGATCAGCCCCGCGGTGACCACCGCATTGACCGTGAGCGCACGCCGAAAACCGAACGCGCGCAAGATGAAGGGAACGGCCGTCTTCATGCCCATGGCGCCGAGGGCGCTGGAGAGGGTGAGCAGGCCGGATTGAAACGCGGTGAGCTTGAAGCCGAGCTGAAAGAGCAGCGGCAGCAGGAACGGTATCGCCCCGATGCCGCAGCGATAGATGAAGCCGCCGAGGACGGAGGCGCGCAGGGTGGGAATCTTCAACAGCGAGAGGTCAAGCACCGGCGCGGGCGTGCGGCGGGCATGCACGACATAGGCCAAGGTCGCGGCGGCCCCACCGGCAATCAGCGCAAGCACGACCGGCAGCGGCAGGAGATCGAGTCCGAGCACCGAGCCGCCGAAGGCAAGTCCGCCGATGCCGAGCCCTGCCAGCACCATCCCGACAGCGTCGAAGGGGTCGGGTGCGTTGGCGCGTACGTCCTCAAAGAAAATCGTTGCGAGTACGATCCCGGTAATGCCGATGGGGATATTGATGAAAAAGATCCAGTGCCAGGAGATGTAGGTGGTGATAAAGCCGCCGACCGGCGGCCCGAGCAAAGGTCCGATGAGGGCTGGCAGCGTCACCCAGACCATCGCGTTGATCAGCTCGCGTTTGTCCACGCTGCGCACGAGGATGAGGCGGCCGACCGGCGTCATCATCGCTCCGCCCATACCCTCGATAATGCGCGCGAGCACGAACTGGCTGAGGGAGCTCGATAGCGCGCAGCCGATCGATCCGAGCATGAACACGCCGATGGCGCCGCGAAACACGGTTCGCGCGCCAAAACGGTCCGCCGTCCACCCGCTCACCGGCAGGAAGATCGCAAGCGAGAGGAGATAGGAGGTGACGGCAAGCTTGAGCGCGAGCGGGTCGGTGCCGATATCGCGCGCGATCGCGGGCAGCGATGTGGCAATGACGGTCGAGTCCATGTTCTCCATGAACAGGGCGACCGCCACGATCAGCGGCAC
>DATBYX010000440.1:0-5788 GCA_036513475.1 Xanthobacteraceae bacterium
TCGCCCGGCGAGAATGGGAGCGGCTTCGTGCCCTTGTCGACCTTGATGCCCGGAAGCGCACCCGTTTTGGCGATCACCTTGACCAGAGGGGTGCCGTCCTTTGCGCTCTGGCGAATCGTCTCGTCGTACAGGATGACGCCTGAAATGCACTTGGACATGGCGTCCGTGGCGCGAAAGAGAAGCTCCCGGTAATCGCGACGGCTGTCGGGTGTGGACTCGACCCCGATGGAGTCGAAGCGTTTCTTGATGGTGCCGGACGATTCGTCTGCGGCCAGAATGCCGCGACCGGGGGCGACCATTGCTTCGGCGATCTTGTTGAGCTCAGCAAGGTTCATCGCAGGTTCCTCCTTTTTCTTTCCTATCCACTCATTGCACCTTGAGAATTTCCACCCCCGGCAGGCGCCGGCCTTCCAACCATTCGAGGAAAGCGCCGCCCGCAGTCGAGACATAGGTAAACCGCTCCGCCGCTCCTGCGGCGTGCAGTGCCGATACGGTATCGCCCCCGCCCGCGACGCTGACAAGGTCGCCCGCGCTCGAGAGTTCCGCAGCCGCTTCCGCGACTTCGATCGTGCCGATGTCGAACGGCTCGGTCTCGAATGCGCCGAGGGGGCCGTTCCAGACCAGCGTCTTGGCGCGGGCCAGCACGGAACAGACGTGCTCGATGCTGCGCCGGCCGATGTCGAGGATCATATCGGAAGGCGCGACGCCTTCGACCGAGACCGTGCGCGAGGGCGCGCCTCGCTCGAGCTTTTCCGCGGTGACCACGTCTACGGGCAGCACGATCTCGCGGCGGCCGGCTTTTGCCCGCTCCAGGATGTCGCGCGCTTGCGCCAGGCGGTCATGCTCGCAGAGAGATCTCCCGATCGGCTTGCCGAGCGCGGCGAGAAATGTGTTGGCCATGGCGCCGCCGATCACCAGCACATCGACCTTCTCCAGGAGATTGCCGAGAAGCTCAAGCTTGGTCGAGATTTTGGCCCCGCCTACAATCGCCGCCAGCGGGCGTGTCGGTGATTCGAGAACATTGGTAAGCGTCTCGACTTCCTCCTGCATGGCGCGTCCGGCGTAGGCCGGCAGCCGGTGGCCTAATCCTTCCACCGAAGCATGCGCGCGGTGGGAGGCCGAGAAGGCATCGTTGACGAAGACGTCGCCCAGCGCGGCGAGCTGCGCCACGAACTGGGGATCGTTGCGCTCCTCGCCGTCATGGAAGCGCGTGTTCTCCAGGCACAGCACATCACCTCTGCGCATCGCATCCACTGCGGTGCGTGCTTCTTTGCCGATGCAATCCGGCACAAAGCCGACCGGCCGGCCGAGCGCAGCAGCAATGGCCGGCACCAACGGCTTCAATGAGTTTTTTGTGTCTGGCCCTTTCGGGCGACCGAAATGGGAGAGGAGGACCACTTTCCCACCCCTGTCGGCAATTTCGCGGATCGTCGGGACTGAGCGCTCGATGCGAGTCGCATCGGCGACCTTGCCGTCCTCGATCGGCACGTTCAAGTCGACCCGCACGAGCACGCGCTTGTTGTCGAGCTCGGCCTCGTCGAGGCTACGCAATGCCGTCTTGAAGTGTTGGCAACTCACATCAGCTTGCTCATGGCGACGGCGGTATCCACCATGCGGCAGGAAAAGCCCCATTCGTTGTCGTACCAGGACATGACACGGACAAGCGTGCCGTCCATCACCTTCGTCTGGTCCATGGCAAATACCGACGAGTGTGCATCGTGGTTGAAATCCGAGGAGACATTCGGAGCCTCGGTAAAACCGAGGATACCTTTAAGCTGCTGCTCGGCGGCCCGGCGCACCGCGGCATTGATCTCGTCCTTGCTCGTTGCGCGCTTGGCGATGAACTTGAAGTCGATGACCGAAACATTCGGCGTGGGCACGCGGATCGCGACGCCGTCGAGCTTGCCGGCAAGCTCGGGGAGGACGGAGCCCACGGCTTTGGCTGCTCCGGTCGAGGTGGGGATCATGTTGATGGCCGCCGCTCGTGCCCGGTAGAGGTCCTTATGCACCTGGTCGAGCGAGGGCTGGTCATTGGTGTACGCGTGGACCGTGGTCATGAAGCCCTTCTCGATCCCCACCGCGTCGTTGAGCACCTTGGCGACGGGCGCGAGGCAGTTTGTCGTGCAGGAGGCGTTGGAGACAACCCTGTGGTCCTTGCGAAGCTTGTCGTGATTGACGCCGAAGACGACGGTGAGATCGACACCATCAGCCGGCGCCGAGATGATGACTCGGTCTGCGCCCGCAGCGAGATGCGCGATGGCCTTTTCCTTCGACGTGAAGATGCCGGTGCATTCGAGCGCGATCTCAACCCCGAGCTCCTTCCACGGCAGCTGCGCCGGATCCTTCACGGCCGTGACCTTGATCGGGCCATTGCCCACACTGATGGAGTCGG
Organism: Xanthobacteraceae bacterium; assembly: GCA_036513475.1. Taxonomy (GTDB): domain Bacteria; phylum Pseudomonadota; class Alphaproteobacteria; order Rhizobiales; family Xanthobacteraceae; genus VAZQ01. Next base: position 2,393 of record DATBYX010000440.1, read on the forward strand.
AAGCGACCGTGACCTCGCCGGGAAAGCGTCCGTGCACGGAATCGAACCGCAGCAGATGCGCATTGGTTGCCACCGGGGCGAGATCGTTGATACCGACCACCTCAATGTCCTTGCGGTGGTTCTCCACAATGGCACGCAAGATGTTCCGGCCGATGCGTCCAAAGCCGTTGATTGCGACACGAACTGACATCCCGGGCTCCTCATCCTTCGCCCGCCTCGGACGGGCATGACGCATAATTAATGCCTGCGTGGCGGGGTTCCCACCTGCCGCTTGAGCCGGTCCAATGCCGCCTTGGCGACCGCCTCCGCGGTAATGCCGAAATGCCGGTAGAGGTCCTTGTAGGGAGCGCTCGCGCCGAAGCTTGTCATCCCGACGAAGGCGCCGTCGGGGCCGATGATCTCGTCCCAGCCCTGACGGACGGCGGCCTCCACGGCCACATTGACCTTCGCCACGCCGATGACCTCATCGCGCACCGACGACCGCTGCTTGCGAAACAGCTCAAAGCTGGGAACCGATACCACGCGTGCGGAAACCCCGCGCTCGCGCAGGAATTTCCGTGCTTCGACCGCGATGCAGACTTCCGAGCCAGTGGCGAACAGCGAGACATCGGCGACCCCTTTTTCCGCGGGCACGATCTCATAGGCGCCGGCAGCGCATCGATTCGTCTCCTCCCGCTCCAGCCGCAGCTGCGGCAGATTCTGGCGGGTGAGCGCGAGGACGCTGGGGCTGCGCGAGCTCGCGATGGCGAGCTGCCAGCACTCGGCCGTTTCCACACCGTCGCAAGGGCGGAACACGAGCAGATTAGGGATGGCACGCAGTGCCGCCAGGTGCTCGACCGGCTGATGCGTCGGACCGTCCTCGCCGAGCCCGATGGAGTCATGGGTCATCACGAATATGACGCGATTGCCCATGAGCGCCGCAAGGCGAATGGCAGGCCTGCAATAATCGGAGAAGACCAGGAACGTGCCGGAATACGGAATGATCCCTCCGTGCAGCGCCATCCCGTTCATCGCTGCCGCCATCGCGTGCTCGCGCACGCCGTAATGAATGAAGCGGCCGCCGTAATCCATCGCGGAGAGAACGGGCATACCCTTCGGCCGCGTGTTGTTGGACCCCGTGAGGTCGGCCGAGCCGCCGATCATCTCCGGCAGCGCAGCGGTGATCACCTCAAGGGCATGCTCGGACGCATTGCGCGTTGCCATCTCTTTTGGAGCAGCCGCCAGCTTTTCCTTCACCGCGAACACTGCGGTGGCGATCTTGTCCTTCCCCACCTCGCCCGCGATGCGGCGCTCGAACTCGACGCGGCGGGTTACAGGCAGCGCTTTCAGGCGTGTGCCCCAGGCCAGGCGAGCGGCTTGCCCTGCCCGCCCGGCCTCGCGCCACATATCGTGAATGTCCGCCGGAACAATGAAGGGAGGCTCCGGCCAGTTGAGCTTCTCGCGCGCACCCCGGACCTCGTCGGCGCCAAGCGGCGAGCCATGGCATTTCTCCGTGCCCGCTTTCGTCGGCGCGCCAAAGCCGATGGTGGTGCGGCAGGCGATCAAGGAAGGTTTCGCCGAAGCGTGCGCGTTCTCGATCGCGCTCGCAATGGCGTCCGGATCGTGCCCATCGACTCGGTTGGCGCTCCAGCCTGCGGATTCGAACCGGCGCACCTGATCGACGGAATCGGCGAGCGCGAGCGGTCCATCAATCGAGATCCGATTGTCGTCGAACAGCACGATCAATTTGTTGAGTTTCAGGTGGCCGGCCAGCGCAATGGCCTCCTGGCTCACTCCCTCCATCAGGTCACCATCCGAAGCAAGCACGTAGGTGTGATGATCCACCAGCTCGCGACCGAATACCGCCGCGAGATGGCGCTCCGCGAGCGCCATTCCAACCGCGTTTCCCAGTCCTTGTCCGAGCGGACCGGTGGTCGTTTCCACGCCGGGGGTGATGAAATTCTCCGGATGCCCCGGCGTGAGCGAACCCAACTGGCGGAATCGTTTGATCTCGTCGATCGTCATCTTTTCGTAGCCAAGAAGATGCAGCACCGCATAGATCAGCATGGAGCCGTGTCCGGCCGAAAGCACGAAGCGATCCCGGTCGGGCCAGCGAGGGTCGGCCACATCAAATTTTAGAAAGCGCGTGAACAGCACCGTCGCAATGTCGGCGGTACCCATCGGCAGGCCGGGATGCCCCGATTTCGCCTGCTCGACTGCATCCATCGCGAGTGCCCGGATGGCATTCGCCATGCGGTCATGGCAGGCGCGCAGGTGTTTCTTGCGGTCCTCACCCGGGTTCTCGCGGGGCGGCGCGGCGACCGGCCCTTCCGCGGCAAGCGTTTCCTTAGGGTTGCTCATTCGCCCCAAATGGGTTGCTGGGGCGACGCTCTATCACGGGAATGACCGGAGTCAATGAAAGCACAGTCGACTGCGGCCGACGTGTGTGCAACCGCTCGGGCCACGCGAGACTGCGGTCGGTCCCGCACCCGTCACATTGACGCCAAGCCGCGGAGTAACGTAAGGATCGTTTATTAACTGCTTGCTGCCGCGATGAATTTTACTCGGTGCCGGTGCGGGCGCTCGATCGAGTTTTTGCTGCAATGAGCGAACCAAGTCCGATCGATGCTGCCAGCAAGCGTCTTGCGCTCGCGCTTGATGCGCTGGCGGCGGCTGTTGACCGCCGGCAATCCGCAGATCGGGGAGAGCTATCGCTGGCCAGCCAGCTGCACGCACTCGCCGCCGACCGTTCGCGGCTTGCCGCCGAGCTTGATGCCGCTGCGGCCCGCGCCGGGTCGCTGGAGACGATCAATCGGGACGTTGCGCAGAGGCTCGAATCGGCAATGGGCGCAATCCGGGCGATCCTCACAGATGATGCCCAACTCTGACCTCTCCGTCCAACGCGCACGAGAACTCATGTCGCAGGTCAGTGTCACCATCAACGGACGCCAGTTCCGCATGGCGTGCGAGGAGGGCGAGGAGCCGCGTCTGGTGCGTCTCGCCGAGGATCTCGATCAGCGTGTCTCGCGGCTGCGCGAGCGTTTCGGCGAGATTGGGGATACGCGGCTTACGGTGATGGCGGCGCTCACGCTTGCCGACGAGCTTTCCGATGCCAGGGAGCGATTGCAGAGGGTGGAGACCGAGATGGCAAAGCTCCAGGAGGCGGCGGTAGCTTCCGCGGAGCGGACACAAACGACGCACACCGCCATCGTGGCCGCGCTAAACGCGGCGGCTGAGCGCATCGAAAGCATCACCAAGCGCCTCAACGAGACGGTCACTCGCAGAGAAATTCCGATGGGATGAGCTTACCCGTCGTGCCGGCGGCGGCGGATGCGGATGTAGAGCGCGCCATCTCCCCCATGCGCCGTACCGGCCTGCTCGCAAGCGCTCACATAGGCTCGGAACTCCGGCAGGGCG
>DATBYX010000441.1:0-12154 GCA_036513475.1 Xanthobacteraceae bacterium
GACCAGAGTATATCCGTCGGGTTCGGCTGCCGCACCGGCGGCTGTGCCGACGACCCCTCCGCCGCTCGCCCGGTTCTCGACGTAGAACTGCTGGCCAAAGGCGGTCGAGAGATGCTCGGCAATGATGCGGCCCAGAATGTCAGCAGCCCCGCCGGGCGCGAGCGGCGCGATGATCTTCACCGGCCGATTTGGCCAGCTCTGCGCCTGCGCGCCGCCGCACGTTGCGCATGCAACTACAGCACCTATCAGTATTGCGCAGATGAGACTCATGCCTGCTATTATCTAGCCCAGGAGACCTCTCATGTCCCTTGCTACGTCCCTCGCGGTGAAGCCGCTCTCGCTGGCGCTGGGCGCTGAAGTTGTCGGGCTCGATCTGCGCCAGGAGCTGGAGGCCGGGACAGTCGCCGACATTCTCGACGCCTGGCACCAGCATCTCGTTCTTGTGTTCAGGGACCAGCAGCTCTCCGAGGACGAGCAGATCCGCTTCGCCAGGCATTTCGGCGTGCTGGAGAAACGCAGACGCCCTTCCGATGCTCGCAACGAAGCTGCAAAGATCAATCATCCCGAGTTCACGATGCTCGTTTCCAACATCCGCGAGAACGGAAAGCTCATCGGCTCGCTGCCGGACGGCGAGATGCACTTCCATTCCGATTTTTGTTATCTGGAGAAACCGGCCAAGGGCACGTTCCTTTACGCCATCGAGGTCCCGTCACGGGGCGGCGACACCTTGTTCCTCAACATGTACAAGGCCTACGAGACGCTCCCCCCTGCGCTCAAGGCGCGCGTCGAAGGCCGGAAGGCGGTGAATGCGTACCTCTATGAATCGCCCACGCGCGAGATCAATGGAGCCAAGCTCGACCTTTCCATCGCCCCACATTTCGCGCAGCCGATCGTGCGCACCCATCCCGACACCAGGCACAAGGCACTCTACGTCAATCGGCTAATGACGTGGACGGTGGAGGACATGGAGCAGGCGGAAGGCAATGCATTGCTGGATCAGCTGTTCGATCACATCGAGCAGGACCAATTCATCTACGCGCACCACTGGCGGGTCGGGGATCTCGTTCTCTGGGACAATCGCTGTACGCTTCATGCCCGCACCGATTTCAGCAACAATGAGCGGCGGCTGCTTCGCCGGCACGTTGTCGCGGGCGACCGGGCGTTCTGAAGGCGCGTGCGTCCGATAGGAGCTGCTCCAAGTGTATCAGTGCCCCTGGCGGGACGTCGTGCTAATGCCTATCTCGATTTGCATGAGCCCGAAGACCGCAAAAACTCTAACCCTCGTTCTCGCACTCGCTCTCGCCGTTGTGGCAACCGAAAGCGCCTCGGCGCGTACCAGGAAGCGGGTGGAGCACCCCGCTCCGCCGAGCCTGATGCTGGATTCGGGGGCGCGGGCCGCCGTCGCCCGTTAATGACGCAACGGCCTCTCCCTGCGTATCAGCCGCCGCCGATCAACAGCTTCAGCGACCGCGTGACGCAGTGCAACCACTCGTTCACGTTCAATGCGGGTATAGGCAATAACCCGGTCGGTCGCGACGCGTACGTCGCCTCCTGCGCGAACTAAGGCCAATTTCAATTAGGTTGACTAAATGGTAGGGGCGGGTTTGAAACCCGCCCCTACCATTTCAGAACCTTCGTAGGGGGACGCATTGCGTCGCCCTGATATGCGCAGCAGGGAACGCGGAAAGAGGGCGAGGCAAGGCTTCGCCCCTACGGATCGGAACACTTTGTCTAGGGGTGGCTTTGAAACCCACCCCCACACGCACGCAAGATGATTTCAACTCGTCCAATCATAGTCGTCGAGGACGATCCATGGACACGATTGGTCGCAGTGGTGCTCGACCCCGCGACCACGGCCGAGAGATTCGCCGCCTTTGCCGATTTCATGTCGCCCGACGAGCCGAACTTTGCCGGCTGGTGTGATGGCTTGAGGAAGGCTGCCGGCCGGCTCTTTCCCAGCGAGGTCCGGCTGGTCTCCTCACAAATGGAGCTGCGCGACAATCTCTCGGCGGCGCGTGCCCTGGTTGTCGAATCCTTCTCGGTGGGAAGCGACGAGCTTGCATGTGCGCCGCATCTCAAGGCGGTTCACAAATACGGCGCCGTGCTGCGCAACATCGACGGAGCCGCCTGCCGCGCCGCCGGTGTGACGGTTCTCGGCGTGCGCCGGCGCGCCAATATCTCGTGTGCCGAGCATGCCTTCGCGCTGATGCTCGCCCTGGCACGGCGCATTGACCGCGTGAACGGGTTGATCAGCATCGAGCAGCTCGCGGCTGCGAAATTGCCATACCGACCCTTCGACCGCCGGCATGTGCCGGGGGCAAACTTTGGCCGCATCCCCGGAATGCGCACGCTCAACAGCAGCACGATCGGGATCATTGGGCTGGGGGAGATCGGCCGCGAGATTGCACTGCGCGCCGCCGCATTCGGAATGCACATTTTGTACTTCCAGCGCACGCGGCTGCCACCGAGCGAGGAAGAGGCGCTGCAGGTATCGTATCGGCCGTTGGAGACGCTGCTCGCGCAAAGCGACTGGGTCATTCCACAGGTGCCGGGCGGCCAATCGACGTTGCATCTCCTCGACCGTGAGCGACTGGCCCTCATGCGGCGGGGTGCCTGCCTGATCAATGTCTCGCGAGCCGAACTGGTGGAGCGCAACGCTTTGCTCGACGCGCTGCGATCAGGGCAACTTGGCGGTTTTGCCCTCGACCCGCTTTACGAAGCGCCGGGCCGCAGCGATGACGAATTGCTGGCGTTCGACAACGTGATTCTTACGCCGCACATGGCCGGCTCTCCACGCTTCAATGGACTCAAAGACATCGAAGAGCTGGTCAAAAACCTGGCGCAGGCGGTATGCGCATGAAATTCAGCGCGGTGCTCCGGTTTCGGGCGCCAGCGAATCGACGCGGCGCAGTTGCGGGAAAGCGCACATCCAGATCAGCATGACCATGATCGCACCGATGCCGCCGATCAGCGCCGAAGGCACCGCCCCCAGCCATGCGGCGATGACGCCGGCGCGAAATTCGCCGAGCGACCCGGACGATCCGGTAAACATCGAATTGACCGCCATCACCCGGCCGAGCATGTCGTGGGGAGTGCGCATCTGCACCAGCGACAGGCGAATGACGACGCTGACCGCGTCGGCAGCGCCATAGATTGCAAGCGCGAGGAACGACATCGGGATCGAGGTGGAGAGCGCAAACAGGAGGCTTGCCGCCCCGAATGCTCCCACCGCCGCGAACATGATTTTACCGGCACTGCCGGTGATTGCGTGACGCGCGAGCACGATCGCGGCGGTCAACGCACCCACCGCCGGTGCCGAGCGCAGGAAGCCGAGCGCCCACGGACCTGTGTGCAGGATATCGCGGGCGTAGATCGGCAACAGCGCCGTGACGCCCCCGAGCAGGACGGCAAACAGATCAAGCGAGACCGCGCCCAACACGACAGGGCGGCGCAGGATGTAGGAGAACCCGGCAAACAGCGTCTCCACGCTGAGCGGCTTGGGGGCATCCCTGCGGGTCACCTGGACGCGGCCGATCAACACGCTGGCCGCGATAAAGACAACGGTGCACACGACATAGACGAGGGTCGGACCCAATCCATACAGCAGGCCTCCGAGGGACGGGCCGCAGATTACCGCCGTCTGCTGTGCACCGGCCGAGGCCGCGATGGCTCTGGGCAGCAGCACCGTCGGCACCAGACCGGGCAGAAGCGCCTGCATGGCCGGCAGCTCGAATGCTCTCGCGGTGGCTGACAGGAACAGGAGGGCCAGCATGCTGTCTCGCCCGAGCCATCCGTTCGCGCTCCCGAGCGCCAGAGCGAGGGCTGCGAGTGCTTTCGCGACCTGACAAAACCCGGCGACTTTATGCCGATCCAATCGGTCCGCCACCTGACCGATCAGGACCGACAACACCACCACCGGGAAAAATTGCACAAGCCCCACAAGTCCGAGATCGAGCGGATCGTCGGTGAGCTCATAGATCTGCCAGGCTATCGCCACGCCCTGCATCATGAACGCGCCGTTGCTGAAGGTGCGCGCATGCCAGAACAAAACGAAGAATCGGTGGTCCAGCAGACGCGATTTCGAGGCGAAAGGGGGCTTGGGCACGGTCGGCTGCAAAGCGGAAATCAGAGCGGGATGGCGAGCAGCGTATCGATGAGCCGGCTATCGAGAATCACCAGCTTCTCAACAAAGGCCTCTCCCGTCTCCGGCGCGTCAAGGAGGATGCGGTCATGATAACGGCCGGTCGCGAAAATGGTCGTTTCGCCCGTGTGCATGATACGCGCGACCATGAAGCTCGTCTGCGCGCGCACCTCGCCGCCCTCCTGCCCACCGATGAGCGCCGGTCCAATCAGGTGCCGATAGCGTTGCGCCTCATAGACATTCGCATCGCGCAAGGAGCGAACACGGTCGCGCAGCATGGCGCGCGAGGTCGCGTAGATGAGCGCGAGCGGCAGGCCTCTCTCGAAGTTTTCCGCGGTAGTGACACGATACGAGCCGTTCGCAACAAAGAAGTCCGGCCACTCTTCCAGCTTGTTGTCGTCGATGGCTGCTACGTAACGCGCATTGAGGTTCGCCACCTTCCATTGCAGATCGATGCTCATGCCCCCATCCAGCTAAAACCCCATGTAGCCGCGGTAGGCCTTCCAAAACCCGCGCACCGCGGCTTCGGTCACCCGATTGTCCTCGGACGCGACGCTCGCTCCACCCATTTCGACCACCGACAGAAGATCGGGCGCGCTCGCCACGCCGCGCTGCACGAATCCCGGCGCGGCACCGTCTTCCATGGAAATGTAGCCGGCCGGACCGATGAGATTGGCCTGCCGCAACCGGCGCTCGGTCATCGCCTCGTCGTCACTCGCGAAACCAAAGCACGTCCACGCCAGCTCGGTGCGTTCGAGCCCCTGCGGAACGAGATGTCGGACGGCAAGGCTGTTGCGGGTTTGCTGGAGCACGAACGTTGGAAACACGGAAAGGATCTGCAATCCGATTCCATCGCCAAGCTCGTCGACCCACTCCAGCAGTTTCGGTTCCTCCAGCCCAAAGCCCTCCCGCGCGGAGCGCATTCCAGCTTGCTCGTATTCCCTTCCGCCGCTGTCGGCGGCGAGCGAATAGCTCGCGTGGTGGCCGCCGGATTCACTCACCACAATTGCTCCTTTCTGCGACAGCCGGTTGAGCCGAAAGGTGGTGAAGAAGGTGTGAAGCAGGCTCGCGTGATAGCTGTCCTTCACGTTCTCCATGTAGAGCTTCCAGTTGCTCGGCAGGCTCTGTGAATAGCTTCCGAGCAATTTGACCGGTGCACGCATGACGCGGCGAATGCGTGAGTGGATGTCGGGCCCCAGATACTCCTCGATCGGCGGCGTCTCCGCAGAGAGGGTTCCGAACACCAATCCACAGAGGGTCGCGAGGCGCAGCTTGCGCGGTCCATAGGTCTCCGGACGACATTCCGGTGGCATGCCGCCCTTGCCGCCCAAGCCCCGGCGGAACGCGACACCGGTGAGATTGCCGCAAAGATCGTAGCTCCAGTTGTGATACACGCAGGTGATGTCGCGGGCTTCTCCGCTGTCTTTGAGCACCAGGAGAGATCCACGGTGGGCGCAGCGGTTCTCAAACGCATGCAGGTTGCCATCGCCGTCGCGCGTCACCACGATAGGCATCGTGCCGAGATTGGCGCGGCGGTAAGTATTGGGGCCGGGCAGCTCGGCCTCGAGACAAAGATAGCTCCAGGTCGCGCCGGTAAAGATTCGGCCCTGCTCCTCCTCATAGATCTCGGCATCGGAGTAGACCCAGTAGGGCACGCGCGTGAGCCCCTCGGCAGGCCAGTGCCGTGAGCGAGTTGCTACGCTCATGACCTCCTCCTCATCCGGCCGAAATGATCATTCGAGCCTGACGTTGGCGGCTTTGATCACCTTGTACCAACGCTCCGCCTCCGCGCGCATGTAAGCGGCTGTAGCCTCGCGCGTGCCCCCCACCGGTTCGGCGGACAGTTCCGCCAGCCCCTGCAAGATATCGGGCTGATGCAGCGCTTCATTGATGTCGGTGTTGAGCTTGTCGAGAATGGCCTGCGGCGTCTTCGGCGGGGCAACGATCGCGAACCATGTCACGGACTCAAAGCCGGGGAGAGTGTCCGCAATCGTCGGCACATCAGGCAGAGAAGCCATGCGCGTCGGCGCTGCCACGGCAATGAGATTGAGCTGCCCGCCTTTGACCAGTGCAAGCGCTGCGCCAAGATTATCAAACATCAGGTCGACATTGCCGGCGACCAGGTCGGCAAGGGCCGGGGCCGAGCCGCGATAGGGAATTTGCTGAAAGCGCACGTTGGCCATCATCTGGAACATCTCGGAAGTGAGATGCGAGGTGGTGCCGTTGCCTTGGGTGGCGGACGTGAGCTTGCCGGGATTGCTCCTCGCCTGTGCAATTACGTCGGCCACGTTGTGGACGGACAGTTTGGGGTTGACCACGAGGGCGTTCGGAACGCGGCCCATGATGGCGACGGGGGAGAATTCCATCGGATCGAAGCCAAGCTTCGGATAGAGATTCTGGTTGATGACCAAGGGCGGCGGCGGCGCGGCGAGCAGGGTGTAGCCATCGGGCTCGGACTTGGCGACCGCTTCGGCACCGATATTTCCGCCGGCACCGCTGCGGTTCTCGATAACGACCGGCTGCCCCCACCTTCTTGCCAGCCAGTCGGTGAAGAGGCGCGGCATCACGTCGGCTGTGCCGCCGGCCGGAAACGGCACGATGATCTTGACGGGGTGCGAGGGATAGTCCTGCGCCTTTGCCGTCTTCGCTACTGAAAACAGGACGGCCACCGCGACCGTGAGGGCGATGGCAGCTCGGGCGGCAATGCCGCGATGCTCGCAAGAGCGCACGCTCAGCATTCGGTGCTCCACATCCTGCGATCACTCCACGACGATCTTTGCAGCTTCAACCACCGGCCCCCAGAGCTGCGTGCTCGACTTTATGATTTCGCGCATCTGTTCCGGCGTGCTGCCCAGGGGCTCCGCTTCCAGCGCAAGAATACGTTGCCGCAGGTCAGGCATTGCGAACGCCTTTCCGAGCGCGTCTGAGATTCTTGTCACCAGCTCCTTCGGCGTACCGGGAGGCGCCGCCACGCCCATCCAGGTATCGGCATACACTCCAGGCAGGGTCTCGGCCAGGGTCGCCACTTGCGGATAACCCTTGAGTCGCTCGCGGCCGGCCGTGCCCAGCATCTTGAGCTTGCCGGAATCAATGTTGGGTTTGTTGGCGAGAAGATAGTCACAAACCATATCGATGTTGCCGGCGAGCAAGTCGTGGATGGCCGGTGCGCTGCCGCGATAGGAATTTCCGTCATGCGGAAATTGCCCCGCAGCATCAGGAGCTCGCCCAGGAGATGCCCGGTATTGCCCTTGCCCTGATGTCCATAGTTGATTGTGCCGGGATGCGCGCGTGCATAGGCGATCAGCTCAGGCATGTTGTCGGCCGGCAGCCCCGGGCGCGCAAGCACGATCAGTGGATAGGTCGCGAGCACGCTGATCGGTTCCATGCCCCGCGTATCGAACGCCGCCTTGGCGAAAACCAGATGCGTGATGCTGTAGGTCAGCTGGGGTGCGCACAGCAACGTGTAGCCGTCAGGCGGGGAACGCAACACCGATTCTGTTCCCACGCGTCCACCCGCCCCTCCTGCCCGATTCTCCACCACGATCTGCTGGTTGAGGATGCTGCCCGCTTTTTCGGCCGCAATCCGGCACAGAAGATCCGCGGTCCCGCCGGCAGGAAGTGGGACCACCATCGTTATTGGGCGACTTGGAAAACCGGGTTCTCCTTGCGCCGGATCTGTTGGCGCCGCAAACAGAATGGCCGGGACGACCGCGGCCGTGACGACCGCGGACTTCAACGCGACCTGGAAATGCTCTAAGCGTGCGTGCGACATGATCGCTCGTTGTCGGCGCATGATGACCAAAACGAGCGGCGATCACAACCAACGGGGAGACCCGGGTGCGCGGCATGCTGCCCCACAAAGGCTGGATTTGGGTCGCAGTGCGGTGCCCATTGAGGAGGTGAAATTGTTCGCCCTGCGCTTCTTTGTCCTCGCGACGATAGCGCTGGCGCTAACCAGCGCGATGGCTCTCATGCGGCCCCTGCAATGGGGCGCCGCGCATGCGCAGCAGTACGTCCCTTTGCAGCAGCGCCCGGTCGTACATGTCAGAAGGAAGCCCCCCAAAAAGGCTGCGCAACCCAAAGAGACAAAACCGCAGTTGCCGCACCGCGCGGCTTTTTCCGCCCAGGACGAGGAGATCGCAGCGGTTCCAGGAATTCCCGACGCAAGGGCCTGGGGGGATTCGGAGGCGGCCTTCGCCCGCCTCCTGCCCAAAGCGAGCGGGCCATGGCTGGCCATTTCCGGCGGCGGCTCGGATGGCGCCTACGGCGGCGGGGTGCTTGCAGGGTGGACGCAATCCGGTACGCGACCCGAGTTCGCCGTCGTGACTGGATCAAGCATAGGCGCCCTCATTGCGCCATTTGCTTTTCTTGGGCCGCGCTACGATGAGGAGATCCGCAAGAATTTCACCACCATATCGGCGGCAGACATTTTCGAGGATCGGGCGACTCCGGACAGCCTGTTCGACCACTGGCCGCTGCGCCGCCAGGTTGAGCAGCGGATCACGCCGGCCCTCCTTGCCGAAATCGCGGCAGAGCATGCGCGCGGGCGCCGGTTGCTGGTGGCCACCACGAACCTCGATGCCGGACGGCGCGTGATCTGGAACATGGGCGCAATCGCGGCGCGCGGTGATGAAAGCTCTCTCAAGCTGTTCCGCGATGTGTTGCTTGCATCGTCCAGTATTCCTGGATTTTTTTCGCCGGTCAGCGTCGCGGTCGAAGCGAACGGAAAACATTTCCAGGAAATGCATAGCGATGGCACCCTGACCGCACCTTTCTTTGTCGTTCCAGAATCGATGCTTTCAGCAAACGCCGCTGTCCGCCCGCCGGTCAGCGAGCTTTACGTCATCGTGAATTCGAAGCTCGGTCCCGAATTCAAGATGCCGGACCGCGATGTTCCGGGAGTTCTCGGTCGCTCCATTGCTGTCGCACTCACCGCGGCGTTGCAAGCGCAAGTCGCGCTGACCAATGTCGGCGCGCTGCGTCATGGGATTGCGCTGCGGATCGCGCAGGTCAACCCCGAGTTCAGTCATCCCTCGCGTGGTCCGTTCGACGGCGAATACATGCAGGCGCTGTACGCTTTTGGAGTCGATGCGGGGAAATCGGGAACCGCCTTCAAAGACACCCTGCGCGACGCTGCGTTGCGCGGCCCCAACGCGCAGTAGGATGCTCGCCCGAAGTCGCGTCCGGCTGGAACGTTTCCGCATCATGGACGTTCAACCCAAGGCCTTTCGCGCGAGAATATACGCATGCGTTCCGTGGTCTTTATTCTCCTTGTTGCAGGCTTGGCGCTAGGCGGTTCTGCTGGCGCGCAAACGACGGCACCGGGGCAAGCGGTACCGCAGCAGAGCGTTGCATGTCCGCCGGACGTGAAAGGTGAGTCTCCGACCGTCGGAGAAGGAAAGAGCTCCGAGCCCCTGAGCGACAGGCTCGCGCAGTCGAAGGGGGTCATTTGTCCCCCGACGGGCGTAGATCCGCAAATGCAGGTGCCCCCACCCGGCGGCGGTCGGCTCAAGGTCCTCCCCCCGCCCGGCACGCCCGGCGGCGATCAGAACGTGCAGCCCAAATAAGCGCCTTCGCAGCAAGCAATATTTTCGATTGGGTGTCGGACAGCCCTTCCTGCCTGTGCCGGAAGCGACAAGACCCTTAAATCTTGAACTATAACCCCTTGGGGCATAGTATAAGCTCCTGGAGGCTGCTTGAGGGTCTTTACGACCAAGGTGTTTGCGCGCTTTGCACGTCAAAGAGCGCATTGACGATAGACAGCTATGCGAGGCCATCGCCCGCGCCGAACGGGGATTGGTTGATGCCGATCTTGGCGGCAACCTAATCAAGCAGCGCGTCGCTCGTTCGGGCCGCGGGCGCTCGGGCGGCTATCGCACAGTGGTCGCCTTTCGGGTCTCACAGCGCAGCGTGTTCCTCTATGTGTTTGCAAAGAGTGAGCGCGACAACATCGATGACCGGGAGCTGGCCGACCTCAAAAAGCTCGCCAGGCACTATCTGGGCTACGGCGACGCGCAGATTGCAATGGCGCTGGAGCAGACGGAGTTGAGAGAGGTGATGTGCGATGATCAAGAAGAAGGATAACGCGCGCAAGTACCGCAGCCGGTTGTCGGCGGCGATCCATGAAACCGCCGCCGGGTTGCACCGCATCGGGTTGATGGACAAGGCGACGATGCGCGAGTTCGATGCTTCATGCCTCACTGCGGTTGAACCATTATCAGCCAAGGACATTATTGCGATCCGCAAGCGCGCTGGCGTTAGCCAAGGGGTGTTCGCGCACTATCTCAATGTGAAACCGAAACTTATCAGCGAATGGGAGCGCGGCGAAAAGCGGCCCAGCGGGCCATCCCTGAAGCTCTTATCCATTGTGAAGAGCAAGGGGCTAGATGCGATCGCTTGAGATTCGGCGTCCCTTTTTTCTCGCCGAGGCCGAGGCGCCGCTCGCATAGCGACAGGTCCGTAGTATTTTCCGACTCCAGCCCTTGCGCTTACCTGGTCGGCGCGGGCGAGCGCTCAATTAAATTCTTGCAAAGCTCATGGCGCAGGAATGTGGCTTCAGCTGCGGCAGCGACGCGATTCCCACGGACATTCCAGTGGGTATCTCTGGGCAGGTAGAGCGGGTCCGTGCTCTCCCGCGCAGCGTCCACCATGGCAGGTGTGACATCGTAACAGGATAAGTGAGCTCGACGGCAATATTCCAACAAAACCTGGCTGGGATACCCAGAATCGAAGTCGTCGGGGTCGATCCCCTTGAGTCGTTTCTCAACCTCGCGCTTGGTCTGCCGGAACAGCTGTGGGTAGACCTGGAGTTGGGATGGATAAAGAATGATGACGGGTCCACGCCCGGTGGTGGAAACCACGTCGGCCGTGAGTGCGTCGAGCACCTCGAGCGTCGGCTTCCACGCATCGACACGAAACGGCAGGTTCTTGCCTCGGTAAAAGCGGCCCAACTCCATTGCAGCGATCTGGGCGAACGCCTCTTCGCTGAACGAAGGTTCGAATTCGCGATCGGTGATGTCCGGCTGATCGCGCACCCGCGTACCGCCTTGAATAGGGTAGCCTGGAGCCGCTGGCGTCGCGACCGCCCGCGCGGCGCGCGTAAGGTTCAACGAGCGCAGCACCTTGACGGAGTTCGCCACATAATTCCAGGCGTAGGAGTACGCAGAGATGCGCCGGCCGATGGAGGGCACCTCGTTCGCTCCGAAGATGAGATCGGGACCATCGTTGCCCATGTAGAAATGCACGACGACGACATCAGGATTGTAGCGCGGAGCCGCGAGCTTGTGCACCAACCGGTACTCCCAGACCCCGGTAGCCGGTATGCCGAAATTCATGATTTCGGTGTCGCCGCAGTCACGGCGCAGCGATGCCTCTACAAGGGTGAGGACGTTCTGCGGATAGGCCACCATGCCGTGCGGGAACGAGTCGCCCAGTGCCATGATCCGCCGGGTGCCGACGGGCTTCGCGACCGAGAACTCCTGGCCCGTGAATCCAAGCGAATTGGCGTAGTAATTGTTCCAGATCCGGTGTGGCGCGAGGTGCACCCGGAACTCGCCCAGGAAGTCTTCGAGCGAAGCATAGGCGCGCGGCATGTTGCCGACCCCGGCAGTCGCGAGATACTTCACATCGAACCAGATGCTTGCCGCGACGCGCACGAAGATCTCGGCCGAGACCAATGCGACCGTAAGGCTGACCGCCAGCAGGAGTACCCAATTGACAAGTTTTTTGATCGGCATTAGTGGGCGCAGGCGTGGTGCGCCGTATTTTTAGTTCGTTATTGCTGGGTCCGCAAACCGGGATGCCAGACGAACAGCCGGGCACCACCCCAGAGAGAAGTGCCAGGAGCTGATATTACATGGCCCATTCGATCATCTCGTCGGCGCCGGCAAGCACTGTGAGTCCGCCAGCCCTCTTTGCCGTCAGCTGAGGGAAAAGAATTGGATGAAAGATCGATTTTTTGGCGCGCACGAGTTCCAGGATCGGGAAGAGAGCGTCAAGCTCTCCTCAGAGCGG
>DATBYX010000442.1:0-3833 GCA_036513475.1 Xanthobacteraceae bacterium
AATACGCGCGCCGACACACCCAAGCCCGTCCGCATCACCGTTGCGCGCAGTGTCAGCGGAATCCCCTTGTGGGGCATCGGCCCGTTTGCGGAGGCAGCCGGGTTCCGTGTCGAGTACATCCCTGCGGGTACCAATGCCGAGATGCAGCGCAACCTTCAGAGCGGCGTCGAGATCGGTACTCTGGGCTATCAAAGCCCGGCCGTTATGGCCGAGCAGAATGTTGCGAATGTCAAGATCGTGGCGGGCGAGCAGTTGGGCGGACAGAACCTGATCATGCGCAAGGGCGTGGAGCTCAATTCCTGGAAGGATCTCGAAGGCAAGCGCCTTGGCCGGCCACCGGGGAGCTATGTAGCCATCCTGTTCACGCTTGCCGCCAAGGAAAATGGCGTGGACCTCTCCAGGGTCAGCCTGCTCAACACCACCTCGGCCGGCCCGGCCGAGCTGCAGGCGCTCAAGAGCGGAGATCTCGACGGCCTGGTGCTATGGTCTCCGGTGATCGATCGGGCGGTGGTCGAAGGCTATGCCTACTATCCGGCGTGCTGCGATATCGGACAAACGGAGAAGTATGGCGGTGGAAACCAAATTCTTGCCGCCAATACCGACTTTCTCAAGGATCGCGAGACAGCCGTGAAATTTCTGAAAGCGTATGCAGATTCGCTCGAGTTTTACGTCAAAAATCCGGAGAAGGCCGTACGCCTGATCACGGAATATACCGGGGTGAGCAAGGAAGTCATAGCCGAAGCGTGGAAACATGGCATCTGGGACGTACGGGCCGATGTGCGCACCATGATCAACGTGGCGAGCCAAGGACCGGTCTTCGGCTTCAGCAAAAGCGACGTGAGTGCAAAAGTTCCGAACTATGTCGATATGAGCTATCTTTCCGCAGCAACGGGCAAACCGGTCGATCAGCTCACGCGTTTTGTCCAATAGATTCGCTTAAGGCTGGCCTCCGAACCAAGGGAATTGCTGCGCGGGGCTGGGCGTGCGGGGCAGATAGCGGCCATTTGGTTTTGCGCTGATCTTGCCCTCCCGTACAACGATCTTACCAGCCTTGATGGTTGCGACCGGCCAGCCGCGCAGCTTCTTTCCTTCGAAGGGAGAAAAATCCGACATTCCCTGCAGGTCGCTGGCGCGCACGACGCGTTCCTCCTCGAGGTCGACCACCACGAGGTCTGCGTCCGAGCCGATGGCGATCGTGCCTTTCTGCGGATAGATGCCGTAGACTCGAGCGGGGCTGCGGGTCGCCCGCTCGATCAGAATTTCAAGCGGAACGCCGCGCACGCGGCCGTAGTGTAACAACGCGGGCAAATGCGTGCCGAGTGCCGGCAGCCCCGGCCGTGACCCATGCAGACCGGCTTCCGGCCTTTTGGTCGCGCGCGCACGTGAAGTGTTGTCCGTACCGACCGTGTTGATTGAACCTTCCAGAAGCCCCTCCCACAGTGCTGTCTGGTGCTCGGGCGTGCGCACGGGCGGCACCATCTTGGCCAGGAAGCCGTTCGGATCGCCGCTGTTGATCCCGAGATAGGGCGTCGTCGTCTCGACCGTGAACTGCATGCCGGCGCGTCGCGCGTCGCGAACGACCTCCAGGCCCTGGCGACTGGACAAGTGCACGACGTAGAGATGAGCTCCGGCGATCCTGGCGAGATAGAGTGCCGTCTGGATCGCGAGTGCTTCCGCCACGGCGGGATGCGCATCCTCCCAGTCGGCGAGCGTCCCCTCGGGCTTGCGCGCCTTGAGCTCGTTGCGGGCCCGGTCAATGAGCGCCCCGGTCTCGCAATGAACGCAGGCGACTGCATCGCTGCCGAGCGACGCCACGGTCCGAAAACCCTGCAGGAGAACGTCGTCAGTCACCGACTTCACGATTCCCGGCATCCCCGACATGTAGAACTTGAATGAACGAATACCGTATTGCTGTGCGTAGCCGGGAATTTCCTCGATCTGCTCTTCGGTGAAAATCTGGGGGTGGAAAACGGAATCCACGTAGCTGCCTTCATTCATCGCCCTGCAGAAGGCCGGGAGGTGCTTAAAATACGAATCCTCGAGGCTGCGCAGAAAAATCCCGACCGTGGTGATACCGCCAATGATGGCAGCCCTGGTCTCGGTCTCGGCCTCGCTCTCATACGACTGCTCATTTCCGAGATGGATGTGGGGGTCGAAAATGCCTGGGAGAACTGTGCGGCCTGTCGCGTCATAAATGTCTGCCGCGGATACATCGAGATTTGCGGCCAATGCGACGGTTTTGCCGCCAGCGACACCGACGTCAGCCCTGACTTGACCAACGCCGGGAATCACCAATGTTCCGTTGCGAACGATCAGGTCGAGTTTTTCGCGGTCATGGTTGCGTTCCGGCATAGTTCATTCTCTTTGCTCAACTCGACGCACGATGCGACAGCAACTCCTGCGTGAGCACTGAGCGTGCGACCTCGCGGCCGTCCTTGAACACATGCAGCCGCGGCGGCTGCAGGCGAAGAGCCTCGTGCACCGAGGGCGCGCCAACCACGACGAGATCTGCACGCATGCCGGCGGCAATGCCATAGTCGGCAACCCGCGCCGCCCGCGCCGCGTTGACGGTTATCATATCCATCACCGCTTCGAGCTCATGCGGCAGCGTGAGCTGGGCCACGTGCGCCATCATCAAGGCGCATTCGAGCGGATCGGGCTTGCCGAACGGATAATATGGGTCGTTCACGTCGTCCTGCGAAGTGGCGACGTTGACGCCGCGCGCGAGCAACTCCTTCACTCTAGCAATGCCACGCCGCCTCGGCTCGCGATCGAGCCGTGCCGAGCAGACGAGATTAATATGCGCATTGACCGAAATGGTTATGCCTGCGGTCGCCACCATGTCCACGACCTTGGCCGCGTAAACATCGTTGTATGCGGCCATGGCCCCGCAGTGACTTGCCGCGACACGGCCTTGGAAACCTTCGCGCATGGTCTTGAGCGCCAGATATTCCAGACTGCGGGAGTTGGGATCGTCCGTGTCGTCCACCAGCATGTGGATGTCGAGATCGTGCTTGATCGCCATGCCGAAGCAGATATCGATATGCCGGCGTGCTTCGTCGTCCGTGTATTCGTACCAGGGCAGCCCGCCGACTACGTCGCACCCTTCCTTAATCGCTTCTTCCATTAGTTCGACGGCACCGGGGTCGCGAACGATTCCTTCTTGCGGGAAGGCGACCACCTGAATCCGGCAGTAGTCTTTCATCTTCTCGCGGGCGAGCAAGAGGCCACGCGCAGCGCGCAACCCCCCAATAGTTCCAACGTCGCAGAACAGCCGAAAGAATGTGGTGCCGTTCTTGACGCCTTGCTCGAGGGTCCGCACGGCGCGCGCGGCCACTTCTACGGGGTCGTAGCTGCGCTTGAAATCGTTGGTGATCTCGATCGCCTCGGGGAGCGTGCCGGAAACGTTCGGCCGCATGATCTCCCCCAAGAGGCATTTGTCCGCATGGTAATGCAAGTTGAAAAGACCCGGCACAACCAGATTGCCGCCAGCATCGATTTCGTTGGGGGCGCTGCTTGGAAGATTGACCGCAACGGCGGAAATCTTTTCCCCCTCGATTGCGATATCGACGGTTTCCTTTTGGTTCCTCACGCGGGCGTGACGGATGATCAGACTCATGATCCCGTGCTCATGCTTGTTCTCCTGCGAGGGCGCCTGCGCCTCCCGTTTCCGCAGCCCTCATGTTCGCTCAAGAATATGCAGCCCGCGCGTGCGGTCGATCAGGTAAATGAGGCCGCGGTCGTCGAAGCACACGTCGTTGCTTTGCACCCGCGTTGCCCCCGCTGGAACGTCCGGTATGAATGAGGCGACTTCGCGCGGTGCATGCGGGTTG
>DATBYX010000443.1:0-11786 GCA_036513475.1 Xanthobacteraceae bacterium
GCCTGCCCCATGATGAGGAGATGGCCGTAGCCGCCGACATGCTCCCAGTGTTTCTTGAACTGCTGGAACACCTGATCGGGCGTGCCGGCGAACATGGTGCCCGCCTCGATCGCGCCCTCCACGGTGCCTTGCCTCGTGCCATGGGCACTGACGACGTTATGCGCGCCGCGGGAGAGCGCGATGTTCATGGCGACGGGCACGTAACCCGGCGGATTGGAGAAATGGAGCGGCACCTTGTTGGCGGTGATGTACCACAGAAGCTTTTCTGCGCCCGCGCGCGCCCTCGCCGCGTTCTCGCCGACATAGACCAGCGCCGCATAGGCGAGGCGGTTGATCGGAACATCGTGGCCGCGCCCGGCTTCGCGCCAGCCGCGCCGGTAGCCTTCATAGATGCGCTTGGTCGTGTCGAAGCCGGTGAGGAAGGTCGCCTGAACATAGCCGTGGGCGCCGACCTGGGCTGCGCCGCCGGTGCTGGTGGTGCTCACCCAAATGGGCGGATGCGGCTGCTGAATCGGGCGCGGCCAGATGTTGATGGCGCGATGGTGGAAGAAGCGGCCCTCATGGCTGAACAGGCCGTCGTGGTGGGTCCAGCATTTGACGATGAGATCGAGCGCTTCCCACTGGCGCTCGTTCGTGCGCACCGGGTTGCTGTTGGCGGGCAGGATTTCGTAAGGCACGCCGCGCACGAATCCGGCTTCGAGCCGGCCATGCGAGAGCACATCGACCATCGCCATCTCCTCGGCGACGCGCACCGGCTGGCGGCGGTTGGCGATCGGATTGCCGAGAATGAGAAGCCGGGCCTTCTTGGAGAGCCGCGCCAGCGCCGCCAGCATGAGCGGAGCGGCGGGGTCGACGCAGGTCGCGGTCTGATGATGCTCGTTGAGCATGATCTCAACCCCTTCGTCCTCCGCGATCAACCATTCGTCGATGTAGCGGTCATAGAGGGCGGCGCCCTTGATTGGATCGTAGACGCGGTTGGGCAGCGACACCCGTATCGACGAATAGGTTTCGACGGGCGGCAGGAACGGGTACGCGGTTTCGCTGAAGTGCCACGCTCTCATGTCACTCTCCGAGGAAGTCGAGCGCCGCAGACGCAAAGGCGTCGGGCTGTTCTAGATGCGGCACGTGCCCTGCGGCGGGAATGGTGAGCGTCCTCGCGTCGGGCAGCAGGCGCGCATAGGCATGCAGGTAATCCGCGGAAACAAGACCGTCGCTCTCGCCGCGGATGAGCAGCGCCGGCATGGCAGCGCGATGCAGGCGGTGCTTGAGCTTGGGATTGTGCATCCATGGCTCCCAGACCAGCAGCGCCAGCGTCTCGCGGGCGCGGAACATGGCGGCCAGTTGCTCGTCGGACATCTTGGCCGGGTCTGGCGTCATCCTGGCGGGGTCGTGAAAGATGAGCTTCTGCACGTCGGCCTGCGGCATTGCGAAGATGTCCGGGATGTCGAGCTTGTCGGCAGGTCCGACCTTGATGCCGATGGGGCCGACCATGACGAGGCGGCGAATGCGTTCCGGCACTTTGGTCGCCATCTCGGCGGCGATCCAGCCGCCGATCGAGCAGCCGACCAGATCGATGTCTTTGAGCGCAATCTTGTCCAGCAATTCGAGATAGAGGTGCGCAATGTCGTCCACGCTGTCGAGCCAGTCCGGCAGGCTCGAATTCCCGAAGCCGGGATGCCAGGGCGCTATGAGCCGACGGCTCTTCGCGAGGAGAGGAACGAAAGGCTGCTCCTCCGCGAAGCCGCCCCCACCGTGCAGGAAAAGCAGCGGACGTCCTCGGCCGGCCTCAAAGACGTCGATCTCCACGTCGGCGATTTGGCATTTCATCGCGGGCACACGGTACTCCCCAAAACTTCCAGCCGTGCATGTTGCCCCACCATCGTAGGGTGGGCAAATGCGCATGAATGCTCTTTCAACTCGCTGGGACCCTATACGCTGAGGTAGTTGCGCAGCACTACATCGTCGCGCTCCAGTTCCGCGGAGGAGCCCGTGAAGCAGATCTCGCCCTTGTTCATGACGTGGTGGCGGTCGCCAACCGTGAACGCAGTCGGCAGGTTCTGCTCGACCAGGAGAATAGCCAGGCCCTCCTGTTTCAGTCGCGCCAGCACCTTGACGATCTCCTGCACGATCATGGGCGCAAGTCCCTCGGATGGCTCGTCGAGAAGAAGTACCCTCGGGTTGAGCATCAGCGCGCGCGCGATTGACAGCATCTGTTGCTCGCCGCCGGATAACTCGAAGCCGAGATTGCGTTCGCGGGCATGCAGCTGCGGGAACAGCTCGAAAATCCTCGGCAAGGTCCAGTAACCGCTGCCGCCGCTGCGGGCAAACGTCGTCAGGTTCTCGCGGACGGTCAGGCTGGCAAAGATGCCGCGCTCCTGCGGCACGAATCCGAAGCCGAGCCGCGCGACGAGGTAAGGAGGGAGCACAGCGATATCGCGGCCGTCGTAGCGGATGCGTCCGGGCCGCGGGTGCAAGTAGCCCATGACCGTGAGGATGGTCGTGGTTTTGCCGGCGCCGTTTCGCCCAAGAAGGCAGGCCACCTCGCCCTCCCGTACCGCGAGCGATACTCCATGCAGGATGTGGCTGTCGCCGTAATAGGCATTGACGTTTTCCAGCTCGAGCATCAGGGGAGCATCCCGAGATAGACTTCGCGGACCCGCCCGTTCGCCCGGATCTCCGCGGGAGTGCCGCTCGCGAGCGCCTTGCCGTAATAGAGCACGGTGATGCGATCGGCGACGGAGAACACGACGTTCATATCGTGCTCGATCATCAGCATCGACAATGTGCGGGGCAGCGAGCCGATGAGCTCGATCATCTGCGCGGTTTCGGCCGGCGACATGCCGGAGGTAGGCTCATCGAGCAGCAGCAGCTCTGGCTCGCCGGCGAGCGCGATGCCGATTTCAAGCTGCCGTTGCTCGCCGTAGGAGAGGCTGCGCGCAATCCGCGCGCCATCTCCTGCGAGATGGACCTGCGCCATCAGTTCTGCCGCGCGCCTGAGCAGCTTTTGATTGCGGCCCGTCGGGGTGAGGAAATCGAGCGGGTTGCCGAGGCCTACCTCCAGGGCAAGCCGCAGGTTCTCGATCACGCTCAGGTTCTGGAACACGTTGTTGCGCTGGAACGTACGCGCGACCCCCATGCGGCTGATCCGGCTCGGCGAGAAACCGGTGACATCCCGACCCTTCACAAAGATACGGCCGGAGCTGGGTTGGAGCTGGCCACCGATCTGGTTGATCAGGCTCGTCTTGCCCGCGCCATTCGGTCCGATGATGACGTGACGCTCGCCTCCAGGCAGGACGAGATTGAAATCGTCGGTGACGACCAGGCTGCCGAATGCTTTGTTGAGATGCTCGATGCGCAGGATGCTCATGGCACAGCTCGGGTCCACCGCAGCCTCTGCAAGGTGCCCCACAGGCCGCCCGGAAAGAACATCACGCAGGAGATGAAGGTGAGGCCGATGATGGCGAGCCAGTGCTCGCTGTACGAGCTGACGACATTCTTCATCAGCAGGAACACGGCGGCGCCGAGAGCTGGCCCGACCAGGGTGCCTGCACCGCCGAGCATGGTCATGATCAGGACGTCGCCGGAGGCCGTCCAGTAGAGCGCATCCGAGGAGATGAAGCCGTTGAAGATGGCATAAAGGCCGCCGGCGAGCCCGGCGATCGCTCCGGCGATGGTGAAGGAGAGGAGCTTGTAGCCACGCGTTGCGTAGCCGATCGCCTCCATCCGGGTTTCGTTCTCGCGGATGCCGACAAAAGCGTGGCCGAGCGGCGCGTTGAGCAGCCGGCGCAGCCCGCAGTAGGCGAGCACGAAGAACGTGAGCGCCATGAAATACATGGGGAGCGAGTGCGAAAGATCGAAGCCGAAGAAGCCCGGCTTTTCAGCGAGCGCCATGCCGTCCGAGCCACCTGTCACGTCACGCCATTTCAGCGCTACAGAGAACAGAAGCTGAGAGAAGGCGAGCGTGAGCATCAAAAACGGGATGCCGCGCGTGCGCACGCAGAAAAATCCGATCAGAGCCGCGCCGGCGCCCGCGATCGCGATGCCGGCGAGCAACCCGAGCCAGGGGTTGAGACCGAGTTGCGCCCCCAGCACGGCGACCGCATACGCGCCCAGGCCGAAAAAGCCGGCGTGACCGAGCGACATCAGTCCGGTGAAGCCAAGCAGGAGGTCGAGGCTCATGGCGAAGATTGCGAAAATGAAGATCTCGGAAACCAGCGCGCGCGAGTAGTCGGCAAGCGCAAACGGCAGCGCGAGCAGAACGAGCAGCGCGACGATCGCCGCGGTGCGCGTGCGCACCGTGGCCGGCACGCTGGTCGTGGTCACCGGAGGCGCAATCGCGACGTCGGAATATTTGATGCCGAACAGCCCCTGCGGCCGGATCAGCAGCACGACCAGCATCGCGAGGTAAATCAGAAACAGCGCGATGCTCTGGAGATAGGCTTTGCCGAACGTATCGGCGATCCCGATCAGGAGACTGCCGACGAAGGCGCCGCGAAGGCTGCCCATGCCGCCGATGACGATGACAATGAAGGCGGGGATCAGGATCTCGGTGTCCATGCCCGGGTAGAGGCCGAGCACGGGGCCTGCCGCGATGCCGCCCAGTGCCGCCAGCGCTACGCCGAATCCGAAAATGCCGGTAAACAAGGCCGGGATGTTGGCGCCAAGGCCTGCCGCCATGGCGGCGTTGTCAACGCCGGCACGGACCATGGCGCCGATGCGGCTGCGCTCGAGCACAAGCCATAGCAGCAGCGCGATGGCGAAGCCCAATCCGATCAGGAAGAGGCGGTAGGCGGAAAACACGCCGACGCCGATTTGCACGGTCCCTTGCAGTGCCTCCGGTGCCGGCAACCGCAGCACGACCCGACCCCAGAGCGTCTGCACCAGATCGAAGAACACGAAGGTGAAACCGAAGGTGAGCAGCACCTGGTCCATGTGGCCGCGGGTATAGAGCGGGCGCAAGAACACAAGCTCCATCGCCACGCCGAGCACGATAATGGGCAGCGGCGCCAGCAGCATCGCCAACCAGAAGCTACCGGTGAGCTGAACGATCGACAGGCCGACGAACGCCCCCAGCATGAAGAAGGAGCCATGCGCGAGGCTCACGACGTTCATCAGCCCGAAGATGAGCGAGAGCCCCGCCGCCATGAGGAATAAGAGGACGCCGTAAACGAGCCCATTGAGCAGCTGCGCAACAAGCACTTCCATGCGCGTTAGGCCGTCACGGCGCGGCGATCATCCGCAAACGCGACGACCGTCAGTAGATCTTCTTGCCGGGATCGGTCACGTCCTTGGCGGTGGAGATGATCTTGGTCGTGATATTGCCGCCGCTCTCGATCACTTGACAGATGTAGATGTCCTGGATCGGGTTATGCGTGGCCGGGTCCATGCGGAACGGGCCGCGCGGCGCGTTGAACTTGAGCTTAGTCATGGCGTCGGCCAGCTTGTCCTTGTTGGAAGCGTCGCCGTCGATCGCCTTCAACGCCTCGTTGAGCGCGCGCGCTGCGACAAAACCGTAGTCAGCGAACAGGTCGGGGGAGGCATTATATTTGGCCCGGTAATCTGCCGCGAACTTCCTGCTTTCCGGATTGTCCACCGTATCGACATAGGTCAGCGCGGAGATCACGCCGACCGCGGCCTTGCCCAGCGCGCTGATGGTCTGTGAGTCGATGATGGTGAAGCCGGTCAACGGCATCTTTTCCTTCAACCCGAACTCGGAATATTGCTGGATGAAACGCACCGCGTCCGCGCCTGGCATGAAGTCGTACGTGACCGGCGGATTGATCGATTTGATGTCGGTGAGATACGGGCTGAAATCCTGGGTGCCGAGCGGCGGCCAGATTTCCTTGAGCACCTTGCCGCCTCGCTTGAGATACGGTCCTTTGAACTGGGCAACGACATCGCGGCCGCCGGCATAATCGGATGCGGTGGTGACGATCTCCTTGCCGAGGTGGTCGTAGACGTAGTCCGCCATCGGCGTTGAGAGCTGATAGGTCGAGATCGAGGTGCGGAACAGATACGGATAGCGGTCCCAGGTGATGGCGTCGGTGCCGGCCCCGGAGACGACGTAGAAAGCCTTCTGCTGCTTCATGTAGTTGAGGAGCGCCAGCGCCACGTTGCTCGCCTGCACGCCGACGATCAGGTCGACCTTGTCGCTTTCAATCAGCTTCTTGGCCTTCTGCAGGCCAACCTGTGGGTTGAACTGATCGTCTTCCTTGATGATCTCGACCTTGCGGCCGGCAATCGTCCAGCTGATGCTGTCGAAATAAAGCTCCATGGCGTTGTAGCTGGCGGCGGCCGCGTAGGCGATGCCGCCGGTAAACGAGTTGAGATGCCCAAGCCGGATTGGGGCTCGCGTCTGGGCGAGAATACCCGGGGCTGCGAGGCCCGCCGCGAGGGCGGCACCGGCGCCGGTGCTATGCTGCAGGAACGTCCGGCGCGACAGGCGACGTGCAAGCAATCCCGATTTTTTCATTTGCGGCGTCCCTGGGCTGGCATGACACCGCCGGCGCCCGCCATCATACTAGTGTCCCGATTCCGAAGTTCGCAAGCGCTGGCGGCACCTCTGATGCGAACTTCGGAATCGCAGGGACACTAGCAACATATAATGTCTCTAGTGCGGTTTTGAATTTGAATTTCCTAAATGGGATCGCCGCGAGACTGATAGGAACTTCAAATTCACCGCACTAGCGGGACCAGCTGTGGGTCGCTAGAGGTCTTGGGCGATCGACGAGCTGACAGGGCGCCGCAAGCGCCCATGCACGGGATGGTGCGGGCAATGAGCGTGGAATTCGGCGTGTTCGATCACCTCGACCGCAACGACCTGCCCTTGCACGACTATTACGAGCAGCGCTTGCAGGTGATCGAAGCTTTCGACCGCTTCGGCTTTTATGCCTACCACGTCGCCGAGCATCACTTCACGCCGCTCGGCATGGCGCCGTCGCCCAGCGTGTTCCTGTCGGCGATCGGACAGCGCACCAAGCGGCTGCGCTTCGGCACCTTCGTCTATGCGCTGCCGGCCCATCATCCACTGCGGGTGCTCGAAGAAATCTGCATGCTCGATCACATGAGCGGCGGCCGGCTGGAAATCGGTTTCGGTCGCGGCTCCGTGCCCTATGAGATTTCCTTTTACGGGGAGAACGCCGAGGAGCGGCAGCAGATCTATGCTGAGCGTCTCGAGTTGATCCTCAAGGCGTTCACGGTGAGCCGACTGACCTGGAAGGGGCGCTACGACCAGTTCGAGAACGTACCCATGGAGCTCACGCCCCTGCAGAAGCCGCATCCGCCGTTGTGGTACGGCGCGCATTCGCCGGACAGCGCCGAACGCGCGGCCCGCCGGGGCCTGAACATTGTCACCAACGATATGCCCGACAAGGCGCGCGCGACCATTGCCCGCTATCGCGAGATCTGGCGTGCATCCCAGGACCCTGCAGCGCCGCCCAAAATGGGCATGGTGCGATTCATCGTCGTTGCGGACACGGATTCCCAGGCAATGACCATCGCGCGTCGTGCCTATCTGCGCTGGCGGTCGAGCTTCAGCTATCTGTTCGAGATGCATGGCACGTTGCCGGACTCGCCGTTGCGCGCCGAAAGCTTCGACGCGCTGATCAGGCAGGGGCAGGCGATCGCAGGCTCAGCTGAGACCGTTCGCGCATTCCTTGGGGCACAGATGAAGGAATGCGGGGCCAATTACATCGTGGGGCAGTTCTGCTTTGGCGATCTGCGCCTTGAAGAGATGCTGCGCTCAGTCGAGCTGTTCGCAGCCGGGGTTATGCCGCCGCTTCGATCTGCCGCTGCACAATAAACACTGGGTGGGTTCTTCATAGGGGCGATGCGTGGCCCCTACGAAAAAGGTGCACGATATGCCTTGAAGAATGTCCCTTCCGTAGGGGCGAGGCATGCCTCGCCCTTCTGTCACATGGACCAATATCGCCGCAGGGCGACGCATGCGTCGCCCCTACGAAGAACATTCACCGCATAGCGAGAGACAGCGTTGGGGTGCGTCGGTCCCTGCTGCCTCAACGGGCGCAAGGACACGGTGTAATATTGGCAATCCAATATCGCTCGACGGCTTCGTCCGCCGCAAAATCCACTGCAACTGTTACAGACGGCGGCCGCCATGTGAATTGCTCTCGGAACTCGAGGTCGGGTCCGATTTCTTTGAGCCGCGAGAAAACGACCTGGAAGGATCCTGCGGAGTTCGCGGCGCAGCGGGATGCATCGACGGACACAACGGCAGTCCATTTTCGCTCCAGCGTTGATGGTTGCATTTCTGAGAATTGGACCTCTGCGAATGCCAAGGTCGGCCTGCATGCCTGCTGGCCAGCGGCCTGCGACACGCAGATCAGGGGAATAGCGGCTGCCAGAAGCGCGGGTATGCGAGACCGATTCATGGGTGGCCTCCTTGCAGTTGATCTGTAACAGTCACCCCGGTGGCGGGGCTGAGGCCTGCTTCACCCTCAATATCGCGGCAGATGTCAGTGCCGCGTATGCGCAAAAACCGCCGGCGATTCCGATAAACAATCCGATCGCGCCAAGATCGAGCCAGTAAACGGCAACAAGTGCGCATCCTGTGCTTGTGAGCAGGCGGATGGCGTTCGCGGTCACGGTCCAGATGACGCTTCCGAACCCTTGGGTTGCGAAATAGAGCGCCATCCCAAGACCGTAGAAGCCGTAAATCGGTCCGACAATTTGGAGATATAGAGCGCCAACGCGGACGATCTCGCCATCGCCGGTGAAAAGACCCATCCACAAACGAGGAAAAAGGGCGACGATCAATCCAATTGACGCGCACGCAGTCCCGACGGTTGCCCCTCCCGTCCACGCGATTTGGTAGGCACGGCGATGCTGTTTGGCGCCCCGGTTGGTGCCGACCATCGCGACGATCGCAGTGCCGAAACCGAATGCCAGCGGGATAAGGATGTATTCGAGGCGCGCGCCCATCGCATAGCCGATGGCCACGTCTTTCCCGAGGTGGCCGGCGATCCCGGTTAACAGCACGACTAACAGGTTGTTGATGGTCACATTGATCAACCCCGGCACGCCGACCTTGAGGATTTCGGCGAAAAGTCCCCACTGCAGAGGCACGCCGCGGAACACCAAAGTGACGAGCGAGCGGGACGAGCGCAGGTAGGCGAGCAGCACGAGACTGCCAGCGCCAAATGGTATCATCAGGCCCCAGCCGGCACCGGCCGGACCAAGGGGTGGCATCGGCCCCCATCCGAAGATCAGCACGGGCGAGATGAGAACATGCGCGATCACGCTGCCGACGATGACGCCGGCGGGCAGACCCATGTTGCCTGTCCCTCGCACGGCGCTGCCGAGCAGATTCAGCATGCAGATGGACACAGCGCCGCCGAACGCCACGTTCGCGTAGGCGAGCGCGGCCGACAGCATTTCGCCATGCCCGCCCATCCATCGGAAGACGAAGGGTGCGCCCAGCAGCAGCACTGTCGAGAATGCTGCCGCAAGGGCGAGGGCCAGAACAAAGGTGTGAAAGGCAAGCGCGTCGGCGACATCGCGCTTGCCGGCACCAAGCGCGCGGGCGATTGCGGACGACACGCCGCCACCCATGCCGCTCGCTGCCGTGTGTTGAATCAGCATCACGAATGGGAAGGCGAGCGACACACCCGCGAGCGCATCCGGACCCAGGCAGCCGACAAACAGTCCGTCGAACGTAATCATGCCGGCAATCGCCAGCAGGTTCAGAATGTTCGGTGCTGCGAGCCGCAGTAGGGTGGGCAAGACCGGCCCTTCGAGCAGAGATTTGGTTCGCGCGGCAACCGGGCGGGCGGAGGACGGACTGGTCGCGATTGGTGGGGAGAAAGCCAATGCGGAATTTGCAAGCATCCGGTCGCTCATGGGCGCGCGTCCACACGGAGGATGGGGCAGCAGCATTTGTGACGAAGCGTTCTTGATCGGTTGGCTAACCGATTGCGCTTCATGTTCCTAAGCTCGCCCACTACCTCCATCTCCAACCCAGCTGCAACGCATCATTTCTCGCACCTATATTAGAAAATCTCACAAACTCTGGAGGGCACAATGTAATCCCGGTGGAAAGGATGAGGTGGGCGGGCTTTCAGGAGACCGGCGATATGGCCGCTAAAACTTTCCCCGCATCACGCGCGTGCGACAGGCACCCTCCGACGAAGTCGGCGGAGACCCCGTTGTCCCGCGCATCCTCAATCTTGCCCGCACAGCACGCCTCTTCTATCCTCTCATGAGTTTTTCTCACGAAGGTCGGGCATGCTGCGTCGTTTGCCACCCCTGAACGCCCTCAAGGCCTTTGAGGCTGCCGCGCGCAGCCAAAGCTTCACGCGAGCGGCTGAAGAGCTCAACGTGACGCATGGGGCTGTGAGCCATCAGGTCAAGGCGCTGGAAGCCACACTCGGCATCAGGCTTTTCAATCGCGAGCGTCAGCGGCTGGTCATTACCGACGCCGGTCGCGAGTATCTCGCAGTGGTCCGCGATGCCCTGGATCGGATCGCAGTTGGCACGCAACAGCTTGTACAGCGACAAAGCTCCGGCGTTCTTACGATCAGTACATCACCGGATTTTGCCGCCAAATGGCTCGTATACCGACTCGGTCGGTTTGCGGAGCGTCATCCGGAGATCGATCTGCGGGTCTCGGCAACGATGCACCACGTCGACTTTGCACGCGAAGACGTTGATGTTGTTGTTCGCCATGGTGATGGCAAGTGGACTGGGCTCGAGGTCGTGCGGCTCTGTTCCGAGCGACTCTTTCCCGTTTGCAGCCCCAAGCTTGTCTCGGGGCGCAATCGCATGACCACACCGGCGGATCTATTGAAATTTCCGTTGTTGCGTCTCAACGACTGGAACACGTGGAGGAGGTGGTTTGAGGCCGCCGGCGTCCCGGCCAATCATCTTGCTCACGGTCCGACCCTCAACAGCGCGAGCATGTTGATAGACGCTGCAGTCGACGGGCAGGGCATTGCGCTTGCTCGCACGGCCCTCGCGGCGTGGGATCTCATCAATGGCCGTCTCATAAGGCCGATCGATATCGGCTTGAGAATGTCAAACACGTACTGGATCGTCTGCCCGCAGGTGAGCTCGAAGGTCCCAAAGATCGCAACTTTCCGGAAATGGTTGTTGGCCGAGGCGGCCGAGGACGCGCGCGGACTGAAGGCTATTGGGTCAAGCCATCGCTGCGAGCGCGGATCCTGACATCAGGAGCAGAAAGCACGAATATGGCAAGCTCGAACGAGCCGGCATTATCCGGCTGACTTCGTCCTGAGTGGGTGTGAACCCCGCCTGGGTATTTGCGGAGTGCTGCCGCTAACTGAACAGCAGGCCTCGATCGGGTTACCGCACGAACTTGCCGCTGGATTTTCCCTGCCGGACCATCTCTTGGCAGTAGGCGTAAAGCGCGTCGTAAACAATCCATTCCGCAGCATTGAGTGCGTGATCGTCCTTGTATCCGAGATGCCGGAAGCCTTCCGCGATCGCTTCCAGACCGGGCCCTTCCGGCTGATTGTAAAGGGTGTTGTCCGTATCAGCGCCGTTGACGATCCGTCCCAGCAATACGAGCGCAGCGTCGCTGACGAGCGTGTATTTCTTGAGAATTGCCTCGAACGAGCATTCTTTCCCGTGGTGACCTAGCTCGACGTCTTTAACGTCATAAGGAACCGCTCCAAGACGTTTTGCTTCCTCCATCACCTGGTCGGCAGGTACGAAAACGAACTCCGCCTCCTGGTCTACGAATTTCTTGATCAGCCACGGACAGGCGACCCGATCCACCTTGACGCGCTCACGAGTGATCCACTTCATCG
>DATBYX010000444.1:0-5307 GCA_036513475.1 Xanthobacteraceae bacterium
GAGCTCGGCCCGGGCCGGAAGGCTGCCGAAAGTGCGGTCGAGCAGCAGGCCCGCGGTTTCCGCGTCCACATCGCCCACGATAGCGACCTTCAGAGTATCACGGGCCAGCACGCGGGCGCTGTAGGAGCGCAGATCGTCCACCGTGATCCGAGGCACGGATTCGAGGGTACCCTCGACTGGGCGTCCATAGGGGTGGCGAGGGAAAGCTGTCGCCCACCAATTGCGACTCGCAAGGTCCGTGGGACTGACGGCCTCGCGGCGCTGGCGCGACATGATCTGCGTTCGCATTCGCTCCACCGCCTCGGCATCGAAACGGGGCTGCGTGAGCGAAAGGCGCAAATAGTCGAAGGCCTCGTCTCGGTTCTGGCGCAACGCGCGCAGATTCCCGCGCAAGTAGTCGCGACCAGCGTGAAAGCCGATTTCAATCGCGCTGCGCTCGAGCCGAGCGTGGAAGGACATGGCATCATAGGGACCAGCGCCTTCGTCGAGCAGACTGGCAGCCAAGTTGGCTACACCCGGCTTATCCGGCGGATCCTGATCCGCGCTCCCCCGCATCGCGAATTCGAGCGCGATCATGGGAGCAGAACTGTGCACGAGCCAAGCTTCGATCCCTCCGGGACTGACGACCCGCTCAATAGTCATCGCGCTCGCGGGCAGAGCCGGGAAAAAGAGACCAAGCAGGCATGCTGCGGCGAGGCAGTTGCGTAGCGTTCTGTAGCGGGCAACTGCACTCACGAGCGCTTCTCCTCGGAACGCACATCCTTCACGAGATAACCCGTCACGGAGCGACGCTTATCCAGCCACCGACGCGCAACATCGCGCACCTCGCCTGCGCTCACTGCGCGTATGCGGTCTGGCCAAGTCGTGACCTGTTCGACCGTTGAACCCGTCGCCAAGGCTGCGCCATACCATTGCGCCATCACCCGCTGATTGTCGTTGGCATAGATCGCATCGGCGATCATGCGGCTCTTCGAGCGGGCGAGCTCTTCATCGCTGATCCCTTGCTCCGTGATCGAGGCCAGAACGGCGTCGAGAGCCTGTTCCATCTGCTGCAGGTCGGTGCCGGGCTTCGGTGTTGCATAGACACTGAAATGGGTCGCATCCACTGCGGTGCCGCTATAGCTTGCCCCGGCATTCACCGCGATCCCTCGATCAAATACGAGGGTCCGATAAAGCCGACTGTTCGAGCCGCGACCCAAGATGTGTGCAAGCACTTCGAGCGCTTCGCTCTCGCCGGGCCGCGCCGTTACGCTTGATGGCACGAGGTAATAACGGCTGACGCTCAGCTGGGCGACACGGGGATCGGCAAGGGTCACCGTCCGCGGCGCCTCTTGTGTCGGCTCCTGCGGCCGCAGCCGTGGCTTGGTCTCGGTGACCCGGGGCACCTTCGCGTAGGTCTCCTCCGTCAGCGTCCTGACCTCATCAACCGTTACATCGCCACCGACGACCAGAATGGCATTGTTGGGACTGTAGAACCGCCGATAGAACGCGAGCGCGTCTTCACGGTCCAGCTGCTCGATCTCGTGGCGCCAGCCGATGACCGGTCTGCCGTAGGGATGGTTGAGGTAAAGCGCCGCCTCCATCTGCTCGCCGAGGCGGGCCCCCGGATTATTGGCGACGCGCATATTCTGCTCTTCCAGCACTACTTGAAGCTCGGTCCGCACTGCTTCGTCGGTAAGGACCAAGCCAGTCATGCGGTCTGCCTCGAACTCCATCATCGTCTTGAGTTGATCGCGCGGTACGCGCTGGAAGTAGCCGGTATAGTCCGCGGCCGTGAACGCATTTTCCTGACCGCCCACTGTGGCCACCACCTGCGAGAAACGTCCAGCCGGGTTCTTGACCGTGCCCTTGAACATGAGATGTTCGAGGAAATGCGCCAGCCCCGATTTTCCGGGCGTCTCGTCGGCCGAGCCTACCTTGTACCAGACCATGTGCGTCGCGACCGGGACGCGCTGGTCCGGAATGACCACCACTTCCAGTCCGTTGGGCAAGGTGAAATGGGAGATCTCGGATCCAGCCGCGGCATGTCCCGTCGCGGCAACGACTGTGAGGGCAGCCGCCGCAAGCGCACCTATGTGTTTCAACACGAATTCTCTCTGCTGGAGCCGCCCCGCATCGCACCCATCTCGGCCGTAGCCCGAAAGCGCGGCCGGATCAACTGACAAGGAAGCGGCTTAAGCGCGCGCCCCTATTTCGTGCCTTCCATCCGCGATTCGACAGTAGAGGCCTTCGGCAGCTCCTTGGTAGGCGATATGCCGTACACTTGGCTGGGTGAGGGCGTTCGATAGCCGGCCGGCGGATCCGTCATGCTCGCGCGCGGCGGTTCGCTATTGAACGGCGCGCTTTCCGGCCTCTGCGGCCCGATCGACGAAAAAATCGCATCCAGCATGTTCTTGCTGCCGGTGCCCATCTGGGATGGGGGCAGCGGGCGCGCGGCATCCTCGCCTGTCGGGCGGGTGTTTCCTATGCTGCCGGTTGCGGTGCCACCGGGACCTTTCTCCAACTCGTCCGGCCGCAACGGCCGGGCTTCGTCCTGAGCGGCATCGGCCGAACGCCTGAGCTTCGCCTTTTCCGCTGCACTGGCCTCGTTGCGGCGTGCAACATCGGGATCTTTCGGCCAATTCGGGTTGCGCGCCACGGAACCTTCGCTTTGCGGCGGCGGCAGGTTGCGGCTTGGCGGTACCACCAGCGGCGCACGCTCGCGGTATTCGACTCCCACGTCTTCGCTGCGCTTGAAACCCATCTCCTTCATGAAACGTCGCAATATTTTGGTATCAAGCGGCACGTCCTCATCATCGTCGTCCTGGGCGAATGCAGCGCCCATTCCGGCGGACATTGCCAGGACCACGGCCAATAGACCGGCATAGGCAGCGCGGCGCTGCCTCTTCGAGAATCGGTTCCCCATGGCTATCCCCCTCGTATTACGGCAAAATATGCCGTTCCCCAAGCCGATTGTGGTCACGGATCAGGGCGCTTTTGCGGCACCCGGCCCGACCAGCGTCTCGTACAGAAGTCCGACCACCCCCGCGACGATTGCCACATCCGCAAGGTTGAAGACGTACCAGTTGAAGTCGAAGCTTTGCGTCGTGATGTGGAACAAGAGAAAATCGGCGACCGCGCCATAAGCCAGTCGATCAATTGCATTTCCGATGGCTCCGCCGACAATGAGGCCGAGGGACACAGCGGTAAGGCGAGAGGTCGCCCTGGCCAGCCAGATCCAGAGCAGAACGCCCGCAATTGCCTTGAGCGCGAGAAGCGCCCATTGCCCCAAGGGCCCTTCCTGGGGAAACAGGCCGTAACTGATCCCCTTATTCCAGGTGAGGACGAGATCGAGGAAGGGAGTAAGCGTCACCCTTGCGCGCCCCCCGAGATCGGCAGGGAAGATCAGCCAAAGCTTTGTCGCTTGGTCCACCACTGCCGTCGCAACAGCTACCGCCAGTCCGAGCAGCGTGAGCGGGCCCCAGAGGCGGAAGCGCTCGGCGGGCGCCGCGACCGATCCGTCGTTGGAGTCTGCTGTCATTCGGCCGCCCTGCGCATGATTTCCCATTCGCGCAAAGCCCGCGCGTCGCGGGGAGAAACATCGGGATAGGCAGGGTCCAATCCGACGCTCGGAAGGATCTTCCACGAGCGCGCGCACTTCTTCCCTTGCGCAAGCCGCACGTCGACGGCCACTCCAGCGACCTCATCCAGTCGGAACGCATCCGGCGGTCCCGCTCCTTCGATGATGGTCGCGGCCGAGGTTATGGATATCTCGGCGAGATCGACGTCCACGAGGGCCGCAAACAGGTCAAGGTCGGAGACGTAGACGACCGGTGCCGCTTCCAGCGACGAGCCAATCCGCTTGTGTGCGCGCTCGATTTCGAGAGCTCCCGTCACCACCCGACGCACCAGCCTTACCTTGCGCCATTTTTCAGCCAGCTCGTCGTCGCGCCATGACGAGGGCACGTTCGGAAACAATTCCAAATGAACCGACTCCTGGGGAGCATGCCGCTCGTGTGCTCCCCTGCCCTGCCGCTTCTGCATCGCCGGCGCATAGCGGGCGAGCCAAGCCTCTTCGGCGCTGAAGGGCAGCATCGGCGCAAGCCATGTCACCGTGCATCGGAACAGATGCTCAAGCACGTTCAGACAGGCTCTCCGAGTCGTCGAGGAAATAGGATCGCAATAGAGCGCATCCTTGCGGATATCGAAATAGAACGCGGAGAGATCGCTGGTCATGAAGCTGTTGAGTGCGGCGAAGATGCGTTTGTAATCGAACTCCGCATAACCCTGTCGCACCTGCCGATCGAGCTCGAACAAGCGATGGAGCATCAGTCGCTCGAGCTCAGGCATATCGGCAAAGGCAACCCGGTCGTCCTCGCGCAGGTGCGCCAGCGAGCCGAGCATCCAGCGCACGGTATTCCGCAGCTTGCGATACGTATCGATCGTCGTCTTGAGGATTTCAGGCCCGATGCGCAGATCGTCGGCGTAGTCGGATGCACACACCCACATGCGCAGGATGTCCGCCCCGGACTGCTTGATCACATCCTGCGGGGCCGTGACATTGCCCAAGGACTTGGACATCTTGTGTCCACCCTGATCCAGGACGAAGCCGTGCGTGAGCACCACGTCGAAAGGCGCGACCCCGCGCGTCCCGCAGGATTCGAGCAGCGACGACTGGAACCAGCCGCGGTGCTGGTCGGATCCTTCCAGGTACATGACAGTATCAGGCCCGCCTTCGCGACGAGGCCTGACCTTTAGGTCGTCGCGCGTTTCGAGTGTGAAGGCATGCGTCGAGCCCGAATCGAACCAGACATCGAGAATGTCGTCGACCTTGCGCCACTGCGCAGGATCATGTTCCGGCAGAAGAAAACGAGCGGCGGAGCCGCCAGCATACCAGGCATCCGCGCCTTCCTGCTCGAACGCTTGCGCGATCCGCTCATTGACCCGCTGATTTTTCAGGATCTCGACACTGCCGTCGCGTTGTTCCCGAACAAACACCGTGATCGGGACACCCCAGGCGCGCTGGCGTGAAATGACCCAGTCCGGCCGGCTCTCGACCATGCCGGTGATGCGGTTCTCACCCTGCGGGGGTACCCACTGCGTCTGCTCGATCGCTGCCAGCGCACGCCGGCGCAAGGTATCGCCCGGCGTCGCCTGACCCCGCCCGTCTGCGATCGGTTTGTCCATGGCGATGAACCACTGCGGCGTGTTGCGAAAGATCACCGGCTTCTTCGAACGCCAGGAATGCGGATATTGGTGCTTGAGCCGTCCGCGCGCAATCAACGTGCCGGCATCGATCAAAGCCTTGATCACCGCCTCGTTGGCATC
>DATBYX010000445.1:0-4794 GCA_036513475.1 Xanthobacteraceae bacterium
TGGACCGTCTCTTGCGGGAGTGAAATGCCTTGCTCGGTTACGCAGCAAAAGTTTTCGGCTCGGTGTCTACCTTAATTGTCCTCGGATACGGCAGCTGTGCGGTGGCGCAGGAAGGCAAAGGCATCCGGTTCTGGAACCTCACGTTACATACGATCACGAGCTTTCGCATGTCGCCGGCGGGCGAGGGGAGATGGGGTGCCGATCAATGTCGGAACGATCGCGATGGAACGGTCGAGCACGACGAGCGCCTACGGATCAAGGGCATCACGCCGGGATCCTACGACGTGAACCTGGAGGATGAGAACGGCCGCAGATGCATCGTGCGCAATATTGCGGTGCAGGCCGGCGCCGTCTTTTTCATCGAGGAACGGCAGCTGACCGATTGCGGCCAGTGACTTAAATGCGGCGAGTTACTTGGGCTGTCGGTGCGTTCGCCACTACGTCGCTTGTCCTGCGATGGCCCGCTTCATCGCGAGCCTCAGATCAGATGTAATCCGGGGGCACATGGGCCCCAAAAAACGCAAAGCGTTTCTCGGGTGCCCATTCCCCATAGCATGTTCAGGCCCGCAGGACTCCTGACTGCTTCGCGACGTGGGTTGCAATCGCATCCATTAGTGCGGGCGAAAGGCAGTCGTACGGTTCGAGCCCCAACTCCTTCAGCCGCGCGCGAATAGCCGGCATCTCGCTGGGAGAGGTACCAGATTCGATGATGGAGGATACAAAAGCGGCGAATTCGGGCGGCGCCCACCCTTGCTCGTTCGACAGCTCCGTGTGGATGAAATCGAAACCATAAAAGGGGTGCTTCGTGTTCTCGATACGGCCGTACATGTGAACCCCGCACTGACTGCAGGCATGACGCTGAATCGCCGCGTTGGTATCCACGATCTTGAGCGTCTCGGCGTTCTTGGACACATTGAGCTTGTCCCGCGGCACGACCGCAACCTGCGAGAATAGTGCGCCCGCGGGCTTCCAGCACTTCGTGCATCCGCACACGTGGTTGTATGCGCACTGACCCGTAATGCTCACTTCGACGGGACTGCTTGTGCATTTGCATTGCAGCGTGCCGCCCGCAAAGTTCGGGGAGCCCGGCTTGACGCCGTTATCTACTGCGGGATGGATTGAGATCTGTGCCATGGAATGTCCTCCCAAACTCGAACGGAGCTATTGCTACGCCGCTGATGAGCCGTCATGCTCTCCTGAGGCCATTCTTGCCGCAGAGTTCAAACGACGCATCGAGCGGCCGCGCTCTTCCATATTATAGGCATGTGGACGAGGAGGAAAACAGCCATGAAAACCCGCGCTGCTGTTGCACTGGAGAAGGCCAAGCCGCTCCAGATCACCGAAGTCAATCTCGATGGTCCCAAGGCCGGCGAGGTTCTGGTCGAGGTGAAGGCCACCGGGATCTGCCATACCGACGAGTTCACCCTATCCGGCGCCGACCCCGAGGGACTCTTTCCCGCCATTCTGGGGCATGAAGGCGCAGGTATCGTGGTCGATGTCGGACCCGGGGTGACAAGCGTGAAAAAGGACGACCATGTGATCCCGCTCTACACGCCGGAATGCCGGCAGTGCCCCTCATGCCTCTCGCGCAAAACGAACCTGTGCACGGCCATTCGTGCCACGCAGGGACAAGGCGTCATGCCCGACGGTACCTCGCGCTTCTCGTTCGAGGGCAAGAAGCTGCATCACTACATGGGTACCTCCACTTTCTCCAACTTCACCGTGCTGCCGGAGATTGCGGTTGCTAAGATCCGCGAGGACGCTCCCTTCGACAAAG
Organism: Xanthobacteraceae bacterium; assembly: GCA_036513475.1. Classification (GTDB taxonomy): domain Bacteria; phylum Pseudomonadota; class Alphaproteobacteria; order Rhizobiales; family Xanthobacteraceae; genus VAZQ01. Next base: position 1,778 of record DATBYX010000445.1, read on the forward strand.
TCTGCTATATCGGCTGCGGCGTCACGACCGGCATTGGCGCCGTCCTGAACACCGCCAAAGTAGAACCCGGCGCGAAATGCGTGGTTTTCGGCCTGGGCGGCATCGGGCTCAATGTCATCCAGGGGCTGCGGCTTGCCGGCGCTGACATGATCATTGGCGTCGACATCAATGACGGCAAGAAGCAATGGGGCGAGCGGTTCGGCATGACGCATTTTGTCAACCCGAAGGAGGTCGACGGCGACCTCATCGCGCATCTCGTCAACATGACAAAGCGCGGCGCCGATCAGATCGGCGGGGCGGACTACACGTTCGATTGCACCGGCAACGTGACGGTGATGCGCCAAGCCTTGGAGGCCTGTCATCGCGGCTGGGGGCAATCCATCATCATCGGCGTCGCGCCGGCCGGTGCAGAAATCTCGACCCGTCCGTTCCAGCTGGTGACCGGCCGCGTTTGGAAAGGCACCGCGTTTGGCGGCGCCCGCGGCCGCACCGACGTCCCCAAAATCGTGGATTGGTACATGGAGGGCAAGATCGAGATCGATCCCATGATCACGCATACGATGTCGCTGTCCGACATCAACAAGGGATTTGACCTGATGCACGAGGGCAAGAGCATCAGGAGCGTGGTGGTATACTGAATTCAGCTCCGGCGGTGCTGGTCGACTTCTCTCTGCTGGCGCGCTGTCATCGCTAGGATGCGTACGTTCTGGACGTGGGCCCGGGGGCCCTCTGCACATTGGGTCGTGCCGGCACCCTCTGGGGCGTCGCATGCGTTGAGTTAGGAATTACGCCCGCGTCGGTTGGGAATATCAGCTTGTTGCTAGAGCTTGAGGCGGCGGACGATTTCCGCGCGCAGCGCTGCGGTCCGCTCTGGCGCCTGCGTTTCCCGCGGAGACGCGACCGGAATTTCGGCGAGAATGCGCGCCGGGCTCGGAGAAAGAAATAAGATCCGATCGGCCAGCCCGATGGCTTCATCGAGGTTGTGGGTGACAAGCAACGTCATGGGCGAGCGACGGTTGACGAGCTCCGCCAATTCTTCGCGCAACCGTAATGCGAGCTCGGCATCAAGCGACACGAAAGGCTCGTCAAGCAAGAGGAGATCAGGATTTACCGCAAAGGCGCGGGCCAGTGCGACCCGGCGCGCCAGGCCGAGGGAAAGCTCGCCGGGATAATGATTCCGGTGCGCGGTAAGCTCCAGCATCTCGAACAGCCCGGCAAGCTCAGTATCGCTCGCGCGCGGTGCGGCCAGCCGAACGTTCTGCTCGACGGTGCGCCAGCCGAGCAATCTTGGTTCCTGGAACACCATGCCGAGCCTGCCCTTGGCGGGCAAAAAGACGCTGCCTTCAAAATCGCGATCAAGCCCCGCAATGATCCGTAGGAGCGTGGTCTTGCCGCAGCCCGAAGGCCCGACCAGCGCGGCAACTTCCCCACTCCTGAGGCCGAACGCGAGCTCACCCAGCACGTGGAGACTGCCACCCGCGGCCAAGCGATAACATTTTTGCCTGATTTCAACGTCAAGCCGGTCGTAGGCGCCAGCGGGCGATATGTCGTTCAAGCGGCTGAACCAGAAGCGTTTCCACGGCGAGCATGACCGCGACAAAGGCGAGAGCATAGGCCAGGATGCGCGTGACGTCGAACAGCTGGAACGCGACTCCGATCTCGAAGCCGACGCCGTTGGGCCGGCCGAGGAGCTCGACGATGAGCACGATCTTCCACACCAGGGACAGGCCGGAGCGGGCGGCGGCGGCGAGATAAGGTGCAAGCTGCGGCAGCACGATGTGACGCATGCGCGTCCAGGAGCGCATGCGAAAAACGTACGCCATCTCGTCAAGCCCCATATCGAGCGAGCGCGCGCCCTCGCGCACCGTCACGGTCGCGACGGGGAGCTTGTTGAGCGCTACCGCGCCCACGGCAGCGGTTTCAGTAAGCCCCGCCCAGATATAGGCGAGCACGATAATCACCAGAGCCGGCAGGTTGAGGAGGACGATCAACCAGGGATCGCCAAGGCGGTTGGCAATGGGCGAGCGGCCCATGACAATTCCGATCACCGAACCGAGCGCCATGGCGATCACGAAGGCTGCAGCGACACGGGCAAGAGTTGCGCCGAGATTGAACGCGAGTGCACCCGACTCCGCTTCATCCAGCAGCGCCAACGCCACCGCGCGCGGGCCCGGAAGGAGGCGCTCCCCCGCAAGCTGGGATCCGGCATACCAGGCTCCGATCAGCAAACCGAGCGAGATCAGTCGCCAACCCAAGGTGCCTACTCCCCGGCTGGCCGATAGAAGGTGCCGGGCGGCAGCACCTGCGTCGGGCCGACGAGTTGCGCGCCGCCGATCTGGGCGAGAACCAGATACAACGCACGCGCGTCCGCCTCTTCCTCCACGAGCGAACGTCGCACGATGCCATCGCTGTAGCGCTGGCGGTAGACCGCGAGCGCATTGGGCTCGTTAATGCGAAGGCTCGCCGCCAGGCGCTGCCATTCGGTTTCGGACGTGGCCAAGATTTCTTTTGCTTCCTGTGCTGCGGCCAGAAATCGTTCGATGGTAGTTGGGTTGCGCCTGGCCCAATTACCATCGAAGGCGTAACCGACCATCGCGATCGGCCCCTTCGCCCCGAGCCCGCGCACAACAGTCTCCATGGCAATCGCGCGCCTAAATCCTTGGTTCTCGAGCTCGGCAGAAAAATTCCAGTAGGTCAGGGTCGCGTCCGTCTCTCCCTGCAGCGCTTTCTGCGACAGCAAGGGCGGCGCGCCGTATACGATGATGGCCTGTTTCTTAAGATCGATGCCTTCACGCAGCGCAAAGGCCTGCAACAGCAGCCAGCTCTTATCGAGCGGACCGCCCGCGACCGCGAGTCTCTTGTCCTTGAGATCGTGCACCTCGCGGATCGATGACCGCGAAGGGGGCGCCATCACTGCGCCGAGCGCGCTCGAGGCGGGATAGAACACGAGCGTATCGCCGAGCGAGCGCTCGTGCGCCACCCACAGCCAATCGGAGAGTATCAGATCGGCTGAGCCG